>NZ_JBGMEK010000297.1:0-503 GCF_041447265.1 Microbulbifer epialgicus | reverse complement strand
AGGCTTCCTGGCTCGTCCCTGGCTGCCCGGCACCTTCGCAATGATGGGCCATGCCTGCATCAGCTGCCCAAACCTGCGCCGCGCCCTGCTCCGCTCCGCGCGCTTTATCAGCATGGTCAGTGACGACCTGCACATCAAGCTGGTGGAAGACGCCGAGCAAGCCAGACTGATTATCCACCATAGCAACGATAAACAACTGCCCAACCAGATCTTTGTGGAGTCTATCGCGGTTATCTGGTTGCGTTTTTTCAGCTGGCTGATCGATCGTACCATCCTGCTCGAGCGTGTTTTACTGGCCTTCCCACCGCCAGATTACAACGAAGATTACAGCGATATGTTCCCCTGTCGGCACTACTTCAATCAGGCCGAAACCTGTTTAGTGTTTAATACCCGCTATCTACAAATGCCTTTAGTGCGAGACGAGCAGCAGCTGGCGGACTTCCTTTCCAGAGCGCCAGAGTGTCTGCTCACCCAGTACAAATCCGATCATAGTTTTACCGGCC
>NZ_JBGMEK010000296.1:0-515 GCF_041447265.1 Microbulbifer epialgicus | reverse complement strand
TTTCCCTTCGAGCTGCATGGGCACGCAGCGATTTCGGACTTTCTTGCGATGACGCCTTTTGCCTGGAAGGGTAACCGGGAGGCGCGAGCGGAACTGGAGCAGCAGGAGAGTCTGATACTTGAGGCGGACTTTATTGTGCGCCGCTTTATCAAGCGCAATTAACTTGGCAGCGATTGGCGTACGCTGTATGCGCGCGCTGGCATTTTGTGTCGTAGAGGTATAAGAAAGATTTATGGCAACACCGAAAGACTATGCATTTATGCGCAGAGCGCTGGAGTTAGCACAGCTTGCTGCAGAAAGGGGAGAGGTGCCGGTCGGGGCGGTACTGGTGCGCGAAGGCCAGGTCATCGGTGAGGGCAGCAACCGGCCTATTGGCAATTGCGATCCCAGTGCCCATGCGGAAATTGTCGCACTGCGCCGTGCCGCTGACGCTGAGCAAAACTATCGTCTGCCAAACACTACGCTTTACGTCACTATTGAGCCCTGCACTATGTGTTTTGGCGCTCTTATGCATG
>NZ_JBGMEK010000295.1:0-533 GCF_041447265.1 Microbulbifer epialgicus | reverse complement strand
AAATCTCTATACAACAAGGGAGGATGCGATAACAGATGTGAGAGCCTATATTGCTTATTACAATTCACGCAGAATACATACAACGCTGGGGGATGTAATCCCCATCGAATTTGAGAAATGTGCTTAAAGAGGTGTTCGGCTGAACTTGACCACAACAGTAGGGCAGAGTTCAGTATTCCCTATTCCGTTTTAATACCTATGGTATTTATATTCGTGCTGGTAGTAACCCAATAATTACAAACGGCAATGAGATCACCCTTAATAATTATGGTATCTATGTTATTGGAGATGGCACAGCGGCGAATAATCCGGTTCCGGTCATAACGGGCAATAGTCTTTATGGCAATAAAAATTACAGCGTCTATGTAACTGGCTTTGGTAATGCTGCAAATACCAGCTTGGATGTCACCGGTAATTGGTGGGGGAGTGCCGACGAAGCCACTATAGAATCACAAATCTACACCGCGGCAGATACATCCCCGCAAGTCGATTTTAGTGGTTTCCTGGAGGCAATGTCTGGCCAACCTGCGGTA
>NZ_JBGMEK010000294.1:0-543 GCF_041447265.1 Microbulbifer epialgicus | reverse complement strand
TCTAACTTGTCGCAACAAGACTCCGAACTGACAGAAAGATAAAAATATATCCATCCGTCCGGTGTATTTGCAGCAGTTTCTATACTACTAACTTGGCTAGCTGAAATATCTCCAGATCGTATTCCGTAGCTTCCGTTGTAAGGATTTTCAGAATTTATCGTCCAACCTGCAGATCCATCATGTTTCCAGTACCACTTACCAAACTCATTTGTTTCAAACCCATAGGGTTCAACATCTGAGTCCGCATCATTAGGGTCAGTATCATGAAGATACTCAAAGTAGTTGCTACTTCCGTCATCATCGCTATCCAGTAGGGCGTCATTACTATCTAAAGGATTTAAATTTCTATCTATCTCCCATAAGTCAGGCATACCATCGTCATCACTATCGCTACTACTGGGATTTAACCCTAAAAGCCATTCATCCTCATCACTGATACCATCATCATCTGAATCTTGTGACATATCATGGTCCAGCCCCCCGAAATAGATGTATTCCCAGGAATCCTTGATACCGTCTGCATCTTCATCAATTGGACCAGGG
>NZ_JBGMEK010000293.1:0-544 GCF_041447265.1 Microbulbifer epialgicus | reverse complement strand
AAGACCATTCAGTTGGGTTAAGGCTCTTCGCTGGAGAATTCGTTGATATGCGGGGTAGAGCAGAGCCGCTAAGCGAGCCACATCTTGCATAGTCTATACGTTATTATTTCCAGGATATATTTATAGTGATTCAAGAATATAACTATATTCTCTTATGAATAAGGGTAATTGTCGTTGACAGAGTTCAAACTGTAAATACAACTCTCACCTACGATCTGGTAAGATCGCTTACTAACAAATTGAGTTTCCCAATTCTTACTGACCAGGGTGGAGAGCTCGCTGCCAAGTTTGGTATCCGTTGGACATTGCAACCCTATGTAATTGAGTTCCACATGATGTTCAAAGTCGAACTCCCGATAATCCACCGTGATGGGGAATGGTGATCCTACCCATCAACAACGGACACACCACTAAGCGACTAGTTGTTCCTCAAACGCCTCAGGGCTGAGATAGCCATTGGCGCTGTGTAGGCGATTTCGATTGTAGTCTATCTCTATATACTCAAATACGGTTTCTCGCATGAGGCACCTTGTGGGAAAGCGGT
>NZ_JBGMEK010000292.1:0-555 GCF_041447265.1 Microbulbifer epialgicus | reverse complement strand
TTTTCTAAAATGCCTCTTATAATTTGAAAGTGGCACCACTCCCGCGTAGCGGGTTTGTACAACATTTATATAGTGATCACCGCGACCACTATCATCCTGATTACTATTTCGAAAGCGATTCCGCGCCAGAGGTTCAAAATCCGCATTAAAATCAAGCTATTACACACACCTGGCACAAAAGTACAAAACAGAAAAACGGTCATCGTGACCACTATCCTGGAATATACCATAATATGTAACCTACTGTATTTACTCTGTTTTTCCAGTCATTTCCCCCAGCCCGTCAAAATAACGGTCACGATGACCGAAATCTCAGCTCGTGTCTGGTCACATTATCTAGAATACTGTACACTTAACCAGTATCCGAGAATACAATACTTAGTCGACCCTGAAAAAAGTCTCCAGACCTTGTGGCACTAGGATTACGTGGATATATGACATAGCCATTTCGACCAGTTTTCGCTATTCTGATCCAAATTTCTGGTCGAAATACTCAAGGATAATGATGCTCACGGACACCGATCAGTACCAACAAACCAGCTTTTTTGGCACCGA
>NZ_JBGMEK010000291.1:0-567 GCF_041447265.1 Microbulbifer epialgicus | reverse complement strand
TGGTCATGAGTGACTGGCTTTGCCTGTTACGAGTGAGGTGGCTCATGTTACACCTAGGTTCGAGTTGTCCCCACAATTCGAACGAAAGGAAATAACATGAGCCGTTTCGAGAAATTAACGCATGTTTTGTGGCATTGCCAATATCACATTGTATGGGTGCCCAAGTACCGGTATAGAGTCCTGAAGGGAGCAATAGCACAAGAGGTAGAGAACTGCATTCAGGTATATTGTGGTCAGCTTCGTTGCCGAGTGGTAGAACTGAATGTTCAAGTAGATCATGTCCATCTTTTGGTGAAGGTGCCACCGAAAGTATCGATATCAAGGCTGTTGGGTATGGTGAAGGGGAAGACAGCACTGAGGGTTTTCACACGCTTCCCCTATCTTCGGAGAAAACCATACTGGGGTAATCATTTCTGGGCGAAGGGGTACTGTGTGGATACGGTTGGTGTAGATGCTGACATGATACGTAAGTATGTAAAGTATCAAGAGAATATAGAGCAGCGGCAATCCCGGTTGGATTTGCGCTGATAGTGTAAAGCGGGATAACTCTCGGTCAGTCTTCTAAGA
>NZ_JBGMEK010000290.1:0-572 GCF_041447265.1 Microbulbifer epialgicus | reverse complement strand
AGGCATCCACAAACCAACGGCATCTGTGAGCGCTTCCATAAAACCATTCTACAAGAGTTCTACCAGCCTTCATTACGCCGGAAGATCTATGGATCAATAGAAGAGTTACAAAAGGATCTGGACGAATGGCTCACATATTACAATAATGACCGTACCCATCAGGGTAAAAAGTGTTGTGGCCGCACTCCGATGGCAACACTTGAAGATGGAAAAAGCACCTGGAAGGAAAAACTCGTAAACTGAATTTGACCTGACAAAGCACCTTCTGAAAAACCGGTAACTGTCAGATCAAGTCTGAACTACTACAGTTGAGTTTTAGTTGTAGAACTGAGCTTATTCGATAAATATTGATAGTTAGTGTGTTTTATAGTAATTCCAAGTAAAACTCATATCCATTTTATCCCACTCTTCATGCTGCGGGCGCAATTCGACTGTATAAACTGACAAATCGACGCATGTTGTAAACCAAATTCATCATGCCAACCTTAACATTGGCGCGCGCAAGTCCTATAGTTCGAACGAACATTCCTCCCTGTTCATTTTCCATAGAACCAAATACATGCTCAACTCTG
>NZ_JBGMEK010000289.1:0-585 GCF_041447265.1 Microbulbifer epialgicus | reverse complement strand
ATCTTCTGACACCCGCAAAGCACACTCAATCAAAGCTGGATCTGCCGGCATAAAGAAATAGCCTTTCTCTCCCCTCTGTCCAGTAGTTCGAAGAATACGCCCGAGTACCTGACGGAAATAGAGTTCCGTTTTGACGCGTGTCAGATAGCAGCAAACCTGCAGACGCGGCAGGTTGGTGCCTTCGCTAATCATGCCAACAGAAATAATCCATTTGCTAGTGCTATCACGGAATTGACGGATGGTCGCCAATGGATTGTCATCGACATAGGTGGCGATCACTGCTATTTCATTGAGCTCTGATTGCAGCAGAAAGGCTATTCTTCGTGCATGAGAAACAGATGTTGTAACTATCAACCCCCCAGCATTGGGAGCTGCTTTCCTTAAGTTATCGAGTTGTTGAGCCGCTCGGCGCAGGACTTCGATGATAAGAACTTCGTTATCTAAAAGGTCCTGATAACTGCAACCTGCCTGTGTCAATAGATCTTTGAATGACGAGTAGCAATGGGTCTTCGAGCCTTCGGTTACCTGAATAGAAGAGTTATCGATAGCAATGATACTAGGCTCTCTGCAGACATTGTCAGTGAT
>NZ_JBGMEK010000288.1:0-588 GCF_041447265.1 Microbulbifer epialgicus | reverse complement strand
GTAAACTAAAGAAAAATCCACTCTAGCAGGAGGCCAGATCGCTTTAGCGATGCAATATTGGATGCAAGAAACTATCCATTCAGGTCATGGAATTTCTACATCTGCACGGCAAGAATAGTTTCAACTCTTTTCGCCCTCACCAAATAGAGTACATTTAGAATAAATGGTCTTCTTAGTTGAACCCGAACAAAGAAAACCCCCTAACGTTCGCCGACCAAGGCCTTCGGCTGAGCCCCATTAATTAAAAAGTTTCCGCTGAAGGCAATAACTGGAAAACATACAGTAAAAGCAAGAATCAAACACTTTGGTCTGCCATTCGAAAAAACGAGAAAGGGCGTTCAACAAGGTATCCTCCTGGCTTAATACATTAGTCATCAAACTTTCCAAAAGTATTTTATCCGATTAGGTAGATCAAACTTAAACCTCTATACTCGAGCAACGACACCTAGGACCTCTTCTCCAGCGACAAACAGTCTAAAATTCAACATGCTCACTAGCCATTGAGGCAGGCATTCTTTTTCAATCGCTACTATCAATAAGGGCCTTCTAATTCAGGAGTTAATTCCATGCACAGAGTAGCCCTGGTAC
>NZ_JBGMEK010000287.1:0-590 GCF_041447265.1 Microbulbifer epialgicus | reverse complement strand
AGGCATCCACAAACCAACGGCATCTGTGAGCGCTTCCATAAAACCATTCTACAAGAGTTCTACCAGCCTTCATTACGCCGGAAGATCTATGGATCAATAGAAGAGTTACAAAAGGATCTGGACGAATGGCTCACATATTACAATAATGACCGTACCCATCAGGGTAAAAAGTGTTGTGGCCGCACTCCGATGGCAACACTTGAAGATGGAAAAAGCATCTGGAAGGAAAAACTCGTAAACTGAATTTGACCTGACAAAGCACCTTCTGAAAAACCGGTAACTGTCAGATCAAGTCTGAACTACTACAATTTATCTCCCCACTTAGCCTCCAGTTCATTCAGGGCATTCTCAGCAGCATTGAGCGTTGCCGCTTTATAGACGCACTTCAAATCAGCCATAAAGGCCTTCTGATTTTTTGAAGCCACATACTTCATGGAGTTGCGGATCTGGTGGATGATGCAGTGCTGGATCTCGGTCTTGGGGTAGATGCTCTCTATGGCTTCGGGGAAGCCCTGCAGGCCATCGACACAAGCAATCAGGATATCTTTGACCCCACGATTATAAAGATCGGTTAGAACACCCAGCCAGTG
>NZ_JBGMEK010000286.1:0-591 GCF_041447265.1 Microbulbifer epialgicus | reverse complement strand
GCTAAACACAAAATTGGTATCCGGCGTGGTCAGCAGCTCCACTTCTTTGACGCTGCCAGTCAGGGCGAGGCCGGCGCTGTACAGGGTGGCGTCAACAATATCGTCCAGACCGCTAAGGCCATCCGCATGCGCGCGGACACCACTGAGCGCGGTAAAGTAAACCCCGTTCACTTCGACACGGCCGTCATTCTGAACGGTGTAGGTTTCCTGCTGTGTGGTGCCGACCAACTGACTGTTACCAGTGGCGGTCACATTTTCTAAGCTGACAAAGTCGATCGCGCTGTGGCTAAAGCCACCGCTGTTATCACTCAAGATAAAGTTAGTATCGGTCAGGCCGACCAAGGTGTCGCTGTCATCGCCACCATCGACCTTGCTGACGCCGTAAAAGTCGATGTTCTGGCTCTGCACGACGGTGTCACCACTGAGGTCCACCACGACAAAACGGTCCGCACCGCTGGTGCCGGTAATCTCACCGGTGTCGGTTACCCTTTCGATACCTTCAACGATGAGGGTGCCGGTTGTGCCGTTGGTGACCGCGGCACTCAATGATTGACTACCCAGCAGGTTGATGCCGGATACAGCGCTGGCCTG
>NZ_JBGMEK010000285.1:0-595 GCF_041447265.1 Microbulbifer epialgicus | reverse complement strand
AAACTTCCTCAAAGGCACAGTGGGTGATGCGATAAATCTCCTCATGGCTGCGTGTGCCTGGAACTTGAGAAAATGGATGATCAGGGCGCTGGAGGCGTTTTTTTGTGCCCTAAAAAATCGTTTTCACCTATTTTTATGATCTCAAATCCGTTCCGGCTAATAATGCGGATATTTTACTTACGTTTTGGAAGGTGGATTTAGTCCGAATCGCCCCGTAAACCCTCATTACACCGTGCTGGAGGCAAGTGTTTGGTTTTTTTTCAGGGCCGACTAATTACTCCGAGTAAACGAAGCCACCAAAATGCAGTGCGCCTGAAACCTAGATTAACTAAGAATAGTAATGATCCCAGCAACGCCGCAATCAAAAATAATCCGACTATAATTGCTCCCGGCTCGCCACCACGAAAAATTTTGTGAATATATTCAGGAAGATCGCTCCAATAAACTAATTCTAAGAGCGTAATCATCACTCCTAGTAAGCCGAGCGAAATTGCACTTACCTCTATCTTTATCCACGTACTCAACTGCATTAATCGGGATAGGGAGACACCTCACGGTGCCCCTCCTCCCACACCACCAGGCATACGGGTCACGT
>NZ_JBGMEK010000284.1:0-598 GCF_041447265.1 Microbulbifer epialgicus | reverse complement strand
AGTTCGGCGTTTCTCTTCCTGCGCGGAAGCGGGTAATTTTCTTGCATCAATAATATCCATTTGGGTATTATACAGAACTATAGAGCCACCGGGTTAATAACGTGCCAGTCAAAGTTAATTCTGTATTTCCAATTAATTCAATGACGAAGGCATTTACGGGCGTTGCGCTTGTCCAGCTAGTTGAGCAAGGTCATCTTTCATTGGATGAAGAGATCGGTAGTCATTTAAGCGACTTACCTGACTCTTGGAAATCAATGAAAATAAAACACTTGATGGCCCATACTTCTGGATTACCAAATATCATGAGCGGCTATCAAGCTGATTTGATTGTACGTGGCAATCCGGAAGCCTCATGGCAGCAGGTAAAAACTTTGCCATTGCAATTTAAGAAGAACACTCAGTTTAGATATAACCAAACCGGATATGTGATTACTGGAAAAATTATTGACAAGTATGTTGAAGGTGGATTTTCTAAGTTTATCACTGATAATCAGCTTATAACTATAGGTATGAAGTTAACAAGCTAACGCTGGCACTGTGTTTTATACACATCATTTAAGTCCATTTAAAGCTTCCACCGCCTCCATGTAATGAAGCA
>NZ_JBGMEK010000283.1:0-611 GCF_041447265.1 Microbulbifer epialgicus | reverse complement strand
GGCGCAAGGGGATGGGCTGGCAAAACGGGCAATGCAGTTTTATAAGAAGCTCTATCGGGTTGAGAGGAAGGCCAAAGAGAATCAGCTGACCGCAAAGCAGCGACACAATTTGCGACAAGAGGAGTCCAGGCCGATTATGACCGCCTTTAAATACTGGCTGGATGAGCACCATCCGCAAGTGCTACCTAAATCCCCGCTGGGCAAGGCAATGAATTACTGCCTGAAATATTGGAATGGGCTATGTGCATTCCTCAGCGATGGTCGGTTGGAAATCGACAACAATTTGACTGAACAGGAAATCAAGTGTAGTAGTTCAGACTTGATCTGACAGTTACCGGTTTTTCAGAAGGTGCTTTGTCAGGTCAAATTCAGTTTACGAGTTTTTCCTTCCAGATGCTTTTTCCATCTTCAAGTGTTGCCATCGGAGTGCGGCCACAACACTTTTTACCCTGATGGGTACGGTCATTATTGTAATATGTGAGCCATTCGTCCAGATCCTTTTGTAACTCTTCTATTGATCCATAGATCTTCCGGCGTAATGAAGGCTGGTAGAACTCTTGTAGAATGGTTTTATGGAAGCGCTCACAGATGCCGTTGGTTTGTGGATGCCT
>NZ_JBGMEK010000282.1:0-611 GCF_041447265.1 Microbulbifer epialgicus | reverse complement strand
TGGATCACGGTCCTTCTTTTTATTCTTACTCGAAGATGGAGCCGAGATAATAGTGGCATCTACAATGGTGCCTTCACGCAATACCATACCATTCTCAGCAAGATACTTATTGATTTCCTCAAATAGGGTTGTGCCGAGCTGATTTGACTCCAGCAAGTGGCGAAAATTAAGAATCGTTGTCTCATCGGGAATTGGGCCATTCAAAGTCAATCCTGCAAAATTACGCATAGATTCAATTTCGTATAGCGCATCTTGCATAGCTGGATCGCTGAGGTTGTAAAACAACTGCATGCAATGAACACGCAGCATGACCTTCAATGGGTAAGGCTCTCGGCCACGTTTACTGCGTGGATAACAAGGGGCTATTCGAGCTTCCAGTCGCCGCCAAGGAATGAGGGCATTCATCTGAGAAAGAAACTTCTCTCGACGAGTTTTACGGCGCTTCAGATTGTATTCTGCTTCGGCAAAGGTGACTTGGTGCATGATCTATCGTAGCCTTGACGGATAACTGAATACTACCAAATTGGCTCGGAATTATTCAGAGGTTCCCTAGCCCGTTTTCCAACAAATAAACCCTTTGCGACTGTGTACAAGACTCCCTTTCCAGGGAT
>NZ_JBGMEK010000281.1:0-619 GCF_041447265.1 Microbulbifer epialgicus | reverse complement strand
ATGCTGGTTACAGTGCCGGTATTATTCCAATCGGTGCCGCTGAGATAATCGGAAAGCGCGGTGATAGCGCCGCTGTAATTGGTTTTTTCCGTGGTAATGCCGTAGCTGTTGGCCAGGGCTTCGATATCGCCCTGCTCTGCTAGGATTTGGCTGTACTCGCGAATGATGATTAACTTTTCTGACGGGTGCAGCTTGTCGTCTGCGGCGATATCCCCTAGATCTTCCAGGGCCTCCTCCGCATCGGCTTTGGCTTCTTCAGCGGCATTTGCCGCGGCCTCGGCTTTGGCATCCGCTGCAGACATACCCAGCAATGCCTCGGGGTCACCACTGCCACCCAAAGTAACCACAATGCCGCCATAGGTGCCACCATCGGTGGAAGTGGACCAAATCGAAATTTCATTGGCGCCAGCCTGCAGGGTGATCGGGAATGAATACCATTGGGTAATTTCATTTTCCCCGTCCATTATTCCAACCTGGGCACCATTCAAACCGACACGCGCGCCGCCCTCGGCATCATTGGCCAGCACATGGATAAAGCCGCGTCCGGCAATCGCATTAAACGAATATTTAGTGCCGCCGGCATAGTTGGTGCTGGTGGGCCAGCTGAGCCCGGTGGGCC
>NZ_JBGMEK010000280.1:0-626 GCF_041447265.1 Microbulbifer epialgicus | reverse complement strand
AGGGGTCGAACCTGTGACCTACGGCTTGTAAGGCCGTCGCTCTCCCAACTGAGCTAACCACCCTGTGTCAGGAGCTGCGTATCTTAATGATATTTTTTTCACGGTCAACAGATTTTTACGAAAAGACTTCAAAAAAATTAATGGAATAAAAAAGCACCAACTTTTGCTTAAAAAATAATTATTGGGAAACTGCTCGGATGTTTTGTCAGCAGAAAAAAGTGCTTGCCACCTTTTTGTTGAGAAGTTTCCTCTAGTGATGCTGGCTGGAATTAAATTGTATTGGCAGGGGAATAAATTTTTTGGTGATGGCAAACTCTTCCGCGTATGGAAAATTTTTAAAGGCGCAGAAAATTATCGTAAAAATTTGTTGGCACTTCATTGGGCTGGCTTGCGCTTTGTTGTGGGTGGGTCTGGATCAGTTTGAAATAGAGGCTGCTTGATACACTGATAGTTGGTTTTGTTGGGGGGGGCTTTAGTGAAAGAAGATGAAAATTAAAGAAACGGAAAATGCAAAAACCACATACAAAAAAGCCCCGCTCTTTCGAGCAGGGCTTTTTTGTATGTGGCGGACCGGACGGGACTCGAACCCGCGACCTCCGGCGTGACAGGCCGGCATTCTAACCAAC
>NZ_JBGMEK010000279.1:0-634 GCF_041447265.1 Microbulbifer epialgicus | reverse complement strand
ATTGGCAACCACTAGATAATTTGAGGACGGGCGAGCGCCACGACGAATCATAAAGCACCGCCTAATTCTTCAATGAGTTTTTGGGGAGTCTCTGAGAGTTTGGATTGGCAGCAAAAATCATTCACCACCTCTTCACACAGACTTTCCATATCCTGACGCTCTAATTTTCCAACTTGTAATTCCGTGTAATTTTTTGTCGATTGGGCAGGGATTTTTTTACGCGACTCATTGCGAGGTAGCGCATTAGCGGGTTTTTTAGACATAACCTTCTCCCCTGAATGTTTTTGCTCTTGATGGGTTTACCGTTTAGCTTTTATTTACTTTCACTTCTAGATCCTTAGATTAGAGTTCCCTCTGTAATGCTGTGGCCTTAAATAAAACCAACATGCTGGAGAGAGCTTTTTTCAAATCTTCGGGAGTTTTCGCACGGTACACAGGAAGCGCAGCCAAAACTAAAGTCCTGATTAATTGCTCGTGTCCGATGTTTACCTCATTCGATGACTCTTTTAGTTCGTAAAATTTGTCCAGTGGAATACGCGCATTGCATTTCCAGTAATTCGTTTTCATCCCGTAAATCCCTTAATCATCCTTTCTTTAGTTAGTAATACTTTTTTATTAACCGGACAGCCCCGGC
>NZ_JBGMEK010000278.1:0-642 GCF_041447265.1 Microbulbifer epialgicus | reverse complement strand
CTAGTAAAAATGGGAGACCCCCCAGCTTTGCTGGGGAGGCACGCATAGTTTGACAGTTCCAGAAGTCTCATAGTAACTCCGATGTGTGAGCCGCCAAGCACCACACAAAGGAGAAACTATGAGACAAGTGAATAGTTTAAGTCACACACGATGGGAGTGTAAGTATCACATCGTTTTTATACCAAAGTATCGGAGAAAGGTGCTATTTGGGAAGATTAGGCATGAACTGGGAGTGCTTTTTCACCAGTTGGCACAGCAGAAAGGGAGCTTGATTGAGGAGGGGCACTTGATGCCAGATCATGTTCATATGATGATCTCTATCCCACCGAAATGCGCAGTTGCTCAAGTAATTGGCTATATCAAAGGGAAGAGTGCAATCCACATAGCACGACAGTTTTCTGGCAAGCGCCGCAACTATGTGGGTGAGCATTTTTGGGCGAGAGGCTATTTTGCTTCGACAGTAGGCAGAGATGAATCAGTAATAAGGGCATATATACAGAACCAGGAAAAGGAAGATCAACGAATTGATCAGTTGGTGCTGGTATAGTCGCCCCTTGGGGGCGTAAGGAACCGAAGGTTCCGTAATTGCCGCTTAGAGCGGCTCACAAAATTAAAGCCCCCGGCTTTGCCGGGGGATACTTA
>NZ_JBGMEK010000277.1:0-644 GCF_041447265.1 Microbulbifer epialgicus | reverse complement strand
GTCGTATCTTCTCCATCGACCTCTAAGGTACGATTGGCCTTGGCTCGAATGATATAACTTGCACGACGCTGTTCATTTTGGTCTTCAGCTAATTGAAACCACTCATGAATATCCCCCTCTCTATCTGCGACGCTCACAATCGTGGTATTAGGGCAGTGTTCCTGTATCTGGCAGGCTGATTCGTAATGGTCTAGCCAGCGTCGACTTTCTTTATCTTGTATCGACTTTGTATGGCGAGAGTTAGCACTTGGTTCCTTATCTCGCTGCCACATACTACCCTCAACAATGCCCAGATTATCTCTGGATGGTGTTATAGCTATAGACGTATGTAGGAGTTGCTGATTGGTCTCTTTCCGCCGAAGTGTACCCATCTCTTTGCTTTCTAAATCGGTTGCAAAATTTAGGAACGTGGTATCTTGAGGAATAAGAACAACCGGCTGAGCCTTGATTCTTTCGAGAGTTGCAGATTTATGACCACTCATTATAGAGTCAAAGTTGACTTTATCATTTTCGATAAATCGATAAGCTGCAAAGGTTTCTGCCCAAGACTTATTTGCACAGGGGATACTATTCTGTGGATCGGAACTTAAATTCCTAAGAATATTGGACAATCGCTTATTCAATCGTACATCGCCCATAACTTG
>NZ_JBGMEK010000276.1:0-649 GCF_041447265.1 Microbulbifer epialgicus | reverse complement strand
TTGGAATAAGAATAAAAAGAAGGAGCGTGAACCAGAAATGCACCAGACTAAGAAGGGTAATCAGTGGCATTTTGGAATGAAAATGCCTATTGGTACAGATGACACTCTCGGGCTCATACATAGTATCGATACAACAGCCGCTAATGAGCATGACATTACTGCAACAGGTCAATTGCTGCATGGCGAAGAAAAGCGAGTCTGGGGTGATTCTGGTTACACCGGGGCAGAAAAGCGCGAAGAACTGAAGTCTAAAGATGTGGAATGGCACATTGCAGAGAAGCCAAGTCGCTTAAGACATCGTCCAGGCCAGAATGCGTTACGAAAGGTGGAAAAGATTAAGGCGCAGATTAGGGCAAAAGTAGAGCACCCATTCCGTTATATAAAAAACATTTTTGGATATGGAAAAGTCCGCTATCGAGGTTTAAAGAAAAACACCCAGCGTCTGTGTATGCTGGCCGGCTTTACCAACTTATTGATTGGAAAAAAATATCTGCCGCACTAGGATCAGTGCATCTGAAATCTGCAAAACACAGATTTCAGGGAATGAAAATGAGGATAAATGCCTATGGAAACCTGACTTTTGACTAAAAAACAGTCATTTTTTTATTGTGTGATACCTAATTTAGAGCTAGAAAGATATTTTTCAGAG
>NZ_JBGMEK010000275.1:0-655 GCF_041447265.1 Microbulbifer epialgicus | reverse complement strand
CTCCTCACACTGTATAAACTTCACGGCGCCGGGCGCTGGTAGTGCCTGGCTCTAAGTTATCAATACGGTCCTTCACCTCTTCTGCAGTTAAAGTGATTCGGCCTTTCTCTCCATAGGTTTTCGACCTGAGCACAACAGTGAGGCAAGAGCGGCTGCGCCATCCCCCGTCATGGGCGTATTTGTCGGCCGGGGCCAACTGATTCCAACTTTCTATGGTTACCCCAGGATGTTCTTTCGCAACCATACGGTGGTGAATATGCCCTATATCGATATAGCGATAGTTGGCTTCACCCCAATCCTGATTAAAGTCTGTGGCCATTACGTGGGCGAGCTGTGCGGGCTTGCACTTGTCACTGTGGTGGCACATCACAAAGGTATTCCCCATTCGATAGGGAATGAAAACCGAGGCGTTATCCAGGACCTGTAAGCGCTTGGTGTCCTGATACATATGTTTGAGAAATACCCGCATCCATACGTCATTGCTTCGGCTGTGGTTACCCTGGTTAACGATTACATCCACGTATTTGAATTTGCTAAGGGCCCTTTCAACTATGCTGCGCATTACTCGCGCATAGGTGTGTATCATTTTTTGATAGCGGCTATCAAAATCCAGGTCATGCCCTGATGATTCTGTTTTGGCACTGAAGGTTTCGTA
>NZ_JBGMEK010000274.1:0-672 GCF_041447265.1 Microbulbifer epialgicus | reverse complement strand
GTCCTCCGGGTTTAGGCTGAGAAATCGACAAAATGAAAATCGATCGCGTATCTGATATTCCAGCTCATCATCCGATAGGTTATATAAATGCTGTAATACAAGTGCCTTGAACATCAGTACCTTATCAAAGGGTCTTCTTCCAGCATTACTCTTTCTTGGAAGTGTGGGGATTTTATTCAAAGTACTCCGGAAGTCCTCCCAGTCAATCAACTTACGAAGAGCAACCAGTGGATCACGTTCATTTAGCTTGCGATGGCGGTCATCAAGACCGAAAAAACTCGGCTGCATTTGACAATAACCTTTACTAGTGAGCGTTTAGACTATTTTACCGGAAATTAGTGAATTTTTAGAGGTGCCCTATAGTGATACTTGGAGCTGTGACGGTATTTCTGATTTTGGTATTCAGTTTTGTCAACATTCAGCAAGGCGGAAGGAATCTTGATCAGCTCTTAAAGGAGGTGTCGGCTTCGGCTGAAATAGATGCTCAAAATGAGATAAATTCAGGAGATTTTGATTTTCTGGCTGAAGCCTATGGCTTTGGCGATTCTGGTAGAAGAGTTCCAGGTATAGGATTTGAAAAATACAATAAATGTGTAAAGGAAGTAGCTTCGTAAGCGGTACATGAACCACATTGTTCAACTTGCTTTGGCAGGCTGCCAAGATACCCCCTCC
>NZ_JBGMEK010000273.1:0-673 GCF_041447265.1 Microbulbifer epialgicus | reverse complement strand
CATCAAAACTGGTAAACCCCTCTTTTTCAAGAGGATGTGTCAGATTTGGTCTGAACTAATCCATTTAATTTCATAGAGATTGTCATCCACTGTCCCAGTTGCCACTCTTGCTAAGTCACAGATAACTGTATATGAATACGGTTATCTGTTTGATCTGAAAGGAAATTCACCATGGCTCGCGACAAGGTGCAGTTTCAGAAGGGCATTAGTTTGCCCCAATTCCTTAAAGAATACGGAAGTGAAGAGCAGTGCTTCAACGTACTCTGCCAATGGCGTTGGCCAAACGACTTCTGTTGCCCTCACTGCGGACACGACAAGCATTGCGATCTGGCTTATCGCAAGCTCAAACAGTGCAATCGGTGTCGACGTCAAACGTCGGTCACTTCTTGTACAATCTTCGACTCCACAAAGTTAACCCTTGCTACTTGGTTCCTCGGAATTTTTCTCATCACTCAAGATAAGAAAGGCATTTCTTGTATGGAGTTGTCACATCATTTGGGTATCTCTTACAATGCAGCTTGGCGTATGAAGCAGAAACTCATGCAAGTGATGATGGAACGAGACCATCAATACAAACTGTCTGGCTTCGTTGAATTGGATGACGCCTATCCTGTGTTTTATACACATCATTTAAGTCCATTTAAAGCTTCCACCGCCTCCATGTAATGAAGCA
>NZ_JBGMEK010000272.1:0-678 GCF_041447265.1 Microbulbifer epialgicus | reverse complement strand
TTGGCAGCCACATGCACAGGTTTTATCCTGTTCTGAGACAGGGATTACCACCTCTTTTCTTGGCAGGTGCTCGGCAAAGGGCTTCTTTGTGTTCTTATGACGCTTGTGTGCCGCAATACTAACCACATCATCCTGATCTTTGTCGCTATCAGCATCATTGTCCTCAACAGAACCATCATCCCGAGCTTCCGCACTTTCGAATAGCAATCCCTGGGGATCATCAGGGTCTTCATATCGCTCAGAGCGCCGACCAAAGAGAGAGCGTTGCAGTTGTTTGAATTGAAACAATAGCTGACCGTAAGCCTTTTCAAACTGCTCGCACCGCTGGAGTGAGAGTTTGAGTTCACATGTAAGCTGTTCAATCTGGTACTGTAGCGTATCATCGGTAGCCATTGGGTTTTCCGATGTTAATTTATGTGTGGATTATACCATGGAAAACTATTTTCCAGGCTCTATACGTATCAGTAAAAGCGTGAAAAATAGAGTTTTTCTGGTTTTTCTTGCTGAGTAAAGTCCATTCCGGAAAGCAGCCACTGTAGCTGTGAAATCGACAACACTATTGCGTCATTTGAAATGCCAGGAAAGACAAATCTCGACTTCTCATTTCGCTTATAAAGGAGCCAAAATCCATTATCTTCCCAGTAGAGCATGCGAATTTTATCGGCCTTTTTATTGCGA
>NZ_JBGMEK010000271.1:0-682 GCF_041447265.1 Microbulbifer epialgicus | reverse complement strand
CATAAAGAGGTTCTGCTTTTTTGTAATAATCAGAATACCCCTCTTCTTTGGCAATTTTAAGCAAAGTAAAATGTGTAATATTACTGTCCATAAGATACTTTCTGAATGGATGGTTCTCATCTATCGTAGATAAATACTCATCTACCCAATTTTCAAGTTCAGAAAATTCTGGAGAGTTTTCTTCTGGATCATCATTATTTGGAATTACACCTGCTAATGCGCGATCAAGTGAAGCTAATTGATCAGCACTTTTCTGTCGAAGAATATTGCTTTTATTACTTTCGTCAATTGAAAGGCAACACTTCTTATATTTCTTACCACTACCACAGTGACATGGTGAATTTCTTCCGATACTCATTTCAATTTCCCTGCCTAACGCCAAGCTCACCCGCGGAGGCGCAATTGCGCCGGAGTCGGGTGCAGCGTTTTGGTATGCCCAGCATGGGCGTGAACTAATGAGGTGAAAGTCCCCTGTAGGAAGATCACCGTTTAATGGGTTCCATTAAATGCTAACTACTAGCGAATGGCAACTGCAACACCGTGAGGTCTTGTGGGGAGGAAGTAGCTAGCAAAACTACAAGCTGACGAACAGAAACATCATATAAGGCTTAGTCTGTAAGCGATCGTAAGCGGTACGCAAACTACATACTTTGATGAATAATGTGGTTCATGTACCGCTTAC
>NZ_JBGMEK010000270.1:0-685 GCF_041447265.1 Microbulbifer epialgicus | reverse complement strand
CACTGAAGAAAAGCGGGATACCGGCTGATGTACTGGGGTTAATCAATCGCTACCTAAAAGCGCCGACAGTAGTTGATGGCAAGCTAATAGCTACCACAAAAGGTGTACCGCAAGGTGGGCCACTATCTCCGCTTCTAGCCAATATTGTGCTCAATGAACTGGACTGGGAGCTGCACAAGCGCCAACTCAGTTTTGTACGATATGCCGACGACTTTCAAATACTGGTGGGAAGCCGTCGGTCTGCTGAGCGGATAAAAGCAAGCCTAACGCACTTTATCGAATGTATTAACCCGGCGGACAAATAGTTCAGTTATGCTGCGTACCTAATTGATTCGTGTCGGAAGTAGGCTGCTACACGCGCGGGCTTCTTTTGTAACATTCTCATGTGAGAAAGCACTTTCCTTTTTAGCTTCTCCTTGGATCGGGCTGGCATGCCACTGTGAACGCCCCCTTTAAGGTCGCAATTCAAATACTCATCTGGATTCAGTTCAGGTGAATATGATGGTAAATAATAAATTTCTATCTCATCCTCGTGCTCTGCCAGCCAAGCTTTAACAAATCGTGCATGATGTACCCTAAGATTGTCCAGAATGAGGTAAACTTTACGCCCCGCTGTTTTGATCAATCGCTTAAGAAAGTCAATCAGCCTATCGGCATTCATACTTCCTTCGTAAATTTGAAAACG
>NZ_JBGMEK010000269.1:0-699 GCF_041447265.1 Microbulbifer epialgicus | reverse complement strand
AGTTACATATAGGCGGTGCAGGTGTCGCAAGAGGTTATTTGAACCGCCCTGAATTGACCAAAGAAAAGTTCATCCCAAATCCCTTTAGTAGTGACCCAAAAGACCGATTATATAAAACTGGCGATTTAGTACGTTGGTTGCCTGATGGCAACTTGGAGTTTATCGGGCGTATTGATGATCAGGTGAAGTTACGTGGGTTCAGAATTGAGCTGGGCGACATTGAATCCGCCTTATCAGAAATTACCGGTATCAAGCACAGTGTGGTGCAGGCTCGTGAGGACGCAGGCCGAGAGAAGACGCTGGTGGCTTATGTGGTATTGGAAGCAGCGGAGTACGCGCAGGAGCAAGAAGAATCAGCACAAGCAGAGCGCCGGCAGTACATAGAAGAGATTAAACGCACATTAAAGGGTCGTTTACCAGCGTATATGGTCCCCCCAGTCTATATCTTCTTGCCAGAGCTACCTTTGACTCCAAATGGGAAAGTAGATAAGTCAGCACTACCCGCACCGGCCGAGAGTGATTGGGTGAAGGCGCAGTATGTAGCCCCGAGAAACGAGGATGAAGCGCGGTTGTGCGGTCTTTGGAGTGACATTTTAAAGATATCTGAAGTCGGTGTTTACGATGACTTCTTTGCCCTGGGTGGACACTCACTACTGGCTACCCGCCTGGTCAGTCAGATCAGACAGGAATTTGAAGTAG
>NZ_JBGMEK010000268.1:0-702 GCF_041447265.1 Microbulbifer epialgicus | reverse complement strand
ACCGCATAGTCCGCATACTGTACCGATAGTGGCCCCAGCGGATTCTCACGCCCTTCATTAAAGGCGCTATACAGTGTATTGAACTCCTTGATTAGAATTCCCATTGACCAGCCATCTGAAGCAATATGGTGCATGTTAAACAGCACCACATGTTCTTCGGTTGCTAGCCTTAATAGTTGGAACCGGATCGGCAGTTCACGACTTAAGTCAAATACACGACCGGCATCTGATTTAGCCAGCGCTTTCACTTTTTCCTGTTGTAATGTGACTGGTAACTCGCTCAAATCCCTCGTTTCAATCGGCAGTTCAAATGTTGCCAGTATCTTTTGCTGTGCCTGTCCTTCTTCCGCCTGTAGGACAGTGCGCAGTACTTCGTGGCGTTCGATTATTTGGTCTACTGTCTGTTTGAATGCCTGCTCATTAAAAACTCCGGTGATTTTTAATGATCCCGGCATATTGTATTGCGCACTACCGCCTTCCAGCTGATCAATAAACCACAGACGCTGTTGTGCGTAAGAAAGCGGTAGCGGCTGACCTCTGTCGGCTCGCTTAATGGGTGGTAGTACTGCCTCTGTACTGTACTCTCCCAGGACACGCGCCAAACCCGCTACCGTGGGAAACTCAAATAATGTTGACAGTGGCAGCTCTACTTCAAATTCCTGTCTGATCTGACTGACCAGGCGGGTAGCCAGTAGTGAGTGT
>NZ_JBGMEK010000267.1:0-711 GCF_041447265.1 Microbulbifer epialgicus | reverse complement strand
GTCCTCCGGGTTTAGGCTGAGAAATCGACAAAATGAAAATCGATCGCGTATCTGATATTCCAGCTCATCATCCGATAGGTTATATAAATGCTGTAATACAAGTGCCTTGAACATCAGTACCTTATCAAAGGGTCTTCTTCCAGCATTACTCTTTCTTGGAAGTGTGGGGATTTTATTCAAAGTACTCCGGAAGTCCTCCCAGTCAATCAACTTACGAAGAGCAACCAGTGGATCACGTTCATTTAGCTTGCGATGGCGGTCATCAAGACCGAAAAAACTCGGCTGCATTTGACAATAACCTTTACTAGTGAGCGTTTAGGCTATTTTACCGGGAATTAGTGAATTTTTAGAGGTACCCATATATCCTTATCAGAGGTTTCTTATCAATCCGGCAACCCTATAGTTCTGTATAATACCCAAATGGATATTATTGATGCAGGAAAATTGCCCGCTTCCGCACAGCAAAAGAAACGCCGAACTGCCGTAAAGCTTTGAAATAAATCAGAGTCTATAGCAGAAATTGCACGGACACTGGATGTCTCCAGTCGAGCAGCACAAAATTGGATCAATGCTTATAAAGCTGGGGGCTTCAAAGCATTGACCGCTAAAAAGCGCGGCTATCCAGAAGGTATGAACCGCAGGTTAACGGCAGAGCAAGAAAGAAAGCTTCAAAAACAAATCGCAGATGAGCATCCAGATCAGCTCAAGCTT
>NZ_JBGMEK010000266.1:0-722 GCF_041447265.1 Microbulbifer epialgicus | reverse complement strand
ACACCGATTATCCAGTGGCTGCTGGACCAGGAAGGCGCATTCGATCATTTCAGCCAGTCGATGCTGTTGCGGGTGCCGGCGCTACGCGAGGCCCCGCTGACCGCCGCGCTGCAGGACCTGCTCGATCACCACCACGCATTGCGCTTGCGGCTCAACGCGGATGATTCGCTGGAAATAGCACCGGCAGGTAGTGTTTCTGCCGCAGGCTGCCTGCGGCGTGTCGCGCTGCATGGGCTCGACAAAGAGGCGAGGGCGCAAGAGCTGCAGCGGGAGACCAGTGCCGCGCAGAGTCGCCTGGCACCGGGCGCCGGGCAGATGCTGCAGGGGGTCTGGTTTGACGATGACGGTGAATCGCGCCTGTTGCTTGTGATCCACCACCTGGTGGTCGACGGTGTTTCGTGGCGGATTCTGGTACCGGACTTACAGGCCGCCTACAACGCCCGTGAGCGGGGCGAAGCGTCGGCTCTGGAGCCGGTTCCCACATCTTTCCGGGAATGGGCCTTGGCACTGCCAGCGGCAGCGGCGCAGCGGCGTGCGGAAATACCTTTCTGGCAGTCGATGTCGGCTGGCGTGGATCCGCTGCTGACACCGCGGCCGCTGGATCCGAGTCGCGATACGGTGGCCACCCGCCGTGAATTGAGTTTGCGGCTGGAGACGGACGTCACGCGCATACTGCTGACCCGTGCACCGGAGCGTATTCACGGCCGGATCAACGATGTACT
>NZ_JBGMEK010000265.1:0-725 GCF_041447265.1 Microbulbifer epialgicus | reverse complement strand
TGGTCATGGGTCATCTCTTTTTTGTTAATGGTAAAGAAATGACACAGAATTCTGAACACTACCGAAATAGAAGTTTGTGAAGATGACGGCTCTGGGGGCGGCGGCCCAGGCCCTATTGATCCCCCCGATTGTAGGCAGCCACCCTGCCCGGTTCTACCATAAATATCTATTTATCTAAATTTAGAGAATCCGAGTTAATAACTGATCTATTGGAATAGATATTCTCGTCAGAAACATTGTTTTGATTAACGGTGTTCAAATTGATTCAATACTTTGCCCGCCAAGTGCGGGCTTTTTAATTTTTGGTAGCTCAATGTTCATTAACGATTACTTCTTATACACAGAATTAGCGTGTCGTTACTGTGACTAAAATCATTTCGAAGATGGCACGCCCAAACGCCTGATTTAGGTTAGAGAGAGTTACGGTAAGCCAATGGTGGTTAACTCTGGCTACCTTTGCCCAGCTCATAATGACAAGTTAAATGCGACCATGACTCATTCCTTTGGGCAGGCTGCTGATGTATCAGTGGTTTCGAGAGGGCCGCATCGGCTTATGACAATTGCCTTAGAAGAGGGTTTCACCGGTATAGGGATGAAACAGAAAGGACCATTCAAAAGCTGCTGCTTAAACCTTGATGACCTTCAATCTATCCAAGGCGAGCGCTGTGTTTTATACACATCATTTAAATCCATTTAAAGCTTCCGCCGCCTCCATGTAATGAAGC
>NZ_JBGMEK010000264.1:0-741 GCF_041447265.1 Microbulbifer epialgicus | reverse complement strand
CGATCGACCAACTTCAAAAACGACAAAAATTCCTTGCTGGTAGTTCTATTCGCAACCTTTCCAATGACTTTTCCCGTCAGCGTATTGAAAGCGGCAAACAAGCTCGCAGTGCCATGTCTCTTGTAATCATGAGTCCGACTGCCTATTCGACTCGGGTTTAGAGGGAGACCTGGTTGCGTTCTATCTAAAGCTTGAATTTGTGTTTTCTCATCAACGCTTAGAACGACAGCGTTTTCTGGCGGGTTCATATATAGACCAACAATGTCGATAACCTTTTCAGAAAAGTCAGGATCGTTGCTGATCTTGAATGTTTTTAGACGATGAGGCCTTAAGTCGGCTGCTTTCCATATCTGCCGAACCTGCCATGGCGTCACTTCTGCGTATTTAGCCATTAACTCAATACTCCAGTGTGACGCTTCTTCGGGTATACGCTTTGTTGTCAAAAACAATACTCGATCTACAACGTCCTTTTCGATAACAGTTGGCCGACCACTACGAGTACGCTCACGCAGGCCTTCAATGCCTTCCTGCTCGAAACGGCTTCGCCACCGATGAACAGTCTTCGGTGACGTTCGTTGTGCGATAGCTACATCTGTAGGAGTCATGCCTTCGTTAAGCTGAAGAATAATCTTTGCTCGCATAACTTGCCCATGTGGAAGGGTTGTTGATCGGCACCACTCGTTCAGAATGGACGCTTCATTATCAGAAACTTGAAAAGGTTTAGGTGTACGCATAGAAGAT
>NZ_JBGMEK010000263.1:0-750 GCF_041447265.1 Microbulbifer epialgicus | reverse complement strand
TCGGTGCCAAAAAAGCTGGTTTGTTGGTACTGATCGGTGTCCGTGAGCATCATTATCCTTGAGCATTTCGACCAGAAATTTGGATCAGAATAGCGAAAACTGGTCGAAATGGCTATGTCATATGTTCACGTGGTCCTAGTGCCACAAGGTCTGGAGACTTTTTTCAGGGTCGACTACGTATGGGTGTGACTGAGTCACTAGCTGTCACTTGCGGTTCGTCCGGTAAAAGTTACTGGCGAAGCGCAAAAACTGAGGGTATTCACATTGCACTCAATAATGAGTTTTTCGAAAAGATGGGCTTGATTTCGTTACGTGATCGCTGGGTAGAAATTCATTACGGATAGGGAGCCGCCCATTGCGGACCCGCACGATGGGTGGTGTGGGGGTCGGTAGCTAGAAACTACCGGCTACCCGAATTAGGGCTATTGTTCACCGACAAGCCCCTTGAGCTTTTGTACAAACTCTTTTTCTTGATATCGTTGTATCTGACCAGAAGCACCACATGAGCCTATATGATGTTGCTCATTTTCGAAGAAAATAACATAGGCCTGACCAATGGTCATTGGTATGCCACAATCCCCACCGCCGAAGCCTGTGCGAATTTTTTCAATCTTTTTTGGTGATCCTTTAATGGGCATCTCTATAAATTCGGAGATAAATTTACGAATTATTGGAGTGCTATTTTATGGTTGAGTTTTAGTTGTAAAACTGAGCTTATTCGATAAATATTGATAGTTAGTGTGTTTTATA
>NZ_JBGMEK010000262.1:0-757 GCF_041447265.1 Microbulbifer epialgicus | reverse complement strand
GACAACCACCGATCAGAGCGCTGCTTGATCAGACTGGCTAAACACCAGAATTGACAATAACTCGTTCATAGAGCCTACTTGATTGATGAAAATATTACTTTGTGAAGTATTAAATTGCTGGAGAGATTCCGATGTATTTAATTCTCCAACCTGTAGATGCGTCGCCACACTATTACTAGTGCCTGTAGTTTGAGAGGCATCGGAATCATTAGCGGTACCAATTTGAGCCTGCACAATTAAATTGTTTCGAATGGTTAGGTCCGATTGATCGGCAACAGCCATATTACCGCCTCCAACCTGAACTAATATGGCGTGATTATTATCCGAAAAAGCATTTACGCTAAATCCAATTAATACAGCCGCGGCGATGGGATGTAATGTTTTCATCAGTAAATCCATTACTTTCTATTGTCAAGCCCAGGCTATCCCCACTACAACTTCTCATGCGAAGCTTTCTATATTTATACGCAAGAACCTATAGCATTCATCTAACAACAGTTATAAATAAATTCGATTCGCAAAAGATAAGCGTGGCATGATATTTAGAACTCTATTGATTAAGGTGACTTTTAAATTCAAGCTTAAGCTTTACAGTAAACTGATAAATTACCATGAGAAGAAATAACTAAATTTCCAAGGAAATAGGTTGGAAAATGTCATTTGTCATCTTTTACGATAAAAATGGATTAGTTCAGACCAAATCTGACACATCCTCTTGAAAAAGAGGGGTTTACCAGTTTTGATGAAGGTGCCTAAA
>NZ_JBGMEK010000261.1:0-767 GCF_041447265.1 Microbulbifer epialgicus | reverse complement strand
CTTGCCTTCACGTAGTGCCTTGACAGCGGCTTCCATGTCGAAAGTTGGTTTGGTCATGGGTCACCTCTTTTTTGTTAATGGTAAAGAAATGACACAGAATTCTGAACACTACCGCACTGAGGCGGGAGATTGGAGCAATATTTCGAGACTTATGCCGTCAAAAGGGCATTGAGTTGGTCGAGGGGTACGCAATGAGGGATCACATCCATATGTTGTTAATGATTCCTCCGAAGTTCAGTGTTTCCAATACGGTTGGATTTCTGAAAGGGAAGTCTGCGGTTCAGATATTTCGGAGGTACAAGCATGTACAGAGAAATTATACAGGAAGACATTTTTGGGCTCGGGGCTACTGCGTAAGTACAGTAGGGTTCGACGAGCAGATGATTAGAGAGTACATTAAGAATCAAGAGGTTGAAGAGCGTCGTCAAGAGCAGATGCAACTGGCGGGGTTGTAATTAGCTGTAGTAGTTCAGACTTGATCTGACAGTTACCGGTTTTTCAGAAGGTGCTTTGTCAGGTCAAATTCAGTTTACGAGTTTTTCCTTCCAGGTGCTTTTTCCATCTTCAAGTGTTGCCATCGGAGTGCGGCCACAACACTTTTTACCCTGATGGGTACGGTCATTATTGTAATATGTGAGCCATTCGTCCAGATCCTTTTGTAACTCTTCTATTGATCCATAGATCTTCCGGCGTAATGAAGGCTGGTAGAACTCTTGTAGAATGGTTTTATGGAAGCGCTCACAGATGCCGTTGGTTTGTGGATGCCT
>NZ_JBGMEK010000260.1:0-773 GCF_041447265.1 Microbulbifer epialgicus | reverse complement strand
ACCCGTACAGTTCAGCCAAATACCCCAGCGTATGGGAGCTACAGGAAGTCCCAGGTCGTTCAAAAATCCTGATTCACACAGCCAACTATGCCTCTGATGTTCAAGGCTGTATTGGCATCGGCACGGCTCAAGCCCCTGGAGCTTGGTGGGTAACCCAATCACGTAAAGCCATACAGGAATTACAGGACATACTGCCCCCGAGGTTTGAGCTCAACGTCACTCACTTCATACCGGAGTATCCATGATTTCAGCCATATCAAATCTATTCGGCAAGGTCATAGATAAGGCGTTCCCCGATAAGACTGAAGCCAACCGTCTTAAGGCTCAAGTTGACTCACAGCTGATTGCGATGGATATGGCAGAGCTGCAATCAGCTACCCATGTAATCACAGCAGAGGCATCAGGGGAGTCATGGCTACAGAGAAACTGGCGGCCAATAACAATGCTCACATTCGTAGGGCTCATTGTTGCCCACTGGGTTGGGTGGACGGCCGAAAATCTAGGCGAGGACCAAACCCTGGCCCTGTTGGAAATAGTAAAAATCGGCCTCGGTGGCTATGTCTTTGGGCGTAGCGCTGAAAAAGCAGCTAAGGCTTGGAAGCAATCATGACTTTTCACGACGCAATGCGAGAAATACCTGATAAAGCCAGTTATATCACCGCTGTAGGTGCTGGCACATTTGCCGGTTGGCTCGCTGATAACTGGCTTGGCCTAGTGGGTGTAGTAATAGCTGCATTGGGTCTAGTCGTGAATTGGTATTACTCACACCAGCG
>NZ_JBGMEK010000259.1:0-777 GCF_041447265.1 Microbulbifer epialgicus | reverse complement strand
GGAACTTAAATTCCTAAGAATATTGGACAATCGCTTATTCAATCGTACATCGCCCATAACTTGGTTTTTCACTTCGTCCATGACCCAGTCCTGCATAATTACCCATCCAAATCTGTAGCTCTTACTATGCCAAAACTGTAACTCATTGATTTTTATAATAAAACTGGAAAAACTTGTGTATAAAACTTAGCGCCGTGATAAGCGGCTTATTTTTTGTTGGTTTGATTTTGTGCTATTTAAGCACAAAATTGAAGCTACGAAAAATAGGTCCGACTTCATCACTTTGTTATGCGCTCTTTACCAGTGCGCTTTAGTATAATTTATAGCATTCTCACTTACCGATATGTATACACCTAAACCAGAGCGGTATTCTCTATCGCTTAAGTTTATTTTCTTGCCGTCAGAAAAGGCTACTATGACATCGAATTTGCCAGACTCTTCAGGCACGGGTACATAGATACTCCTTTCACTATACTCATTGAAATTGCTAAAGCTGGTATTTACATCACCTACTATAAATAAAACTTCATCGATTGGTTTCTCAGTGACTTTAGAAACCTTAACTCGAAAATTCTTTCCGACATCCTTCATGCATGAGGAAATACCCAATACCAAAAGAATCAGTAATGTCACTTTGAGGAGTTTGATCATGCTCTAAATCTGCTTTTGCGCATAACGCTTAGATAACCTGCGCTGCAGGCGGTAAAAAAAACAGCCTGGCACTGGATTTAGGCCGAACTAAACAGCCCCTCTCCTGCAGTGTCAGGTTCATCGTAT
>NZ_JBGMEK010000258.1:0-804 GCF_041447265.1 Microbulbifer epialgicus | reverse complement strand
CCGTAATTGCCGCTTAGAGCGGCTCACAAAATTAAAGCCCCCGGCTTTGCCGGGGGATACTTACTTTTCAATACAGAATTAATGAAAACCACTTAACACCAATAGTTGTTAGGTAACAAAATGATTATCGAAAAACCTTCTTGTATTCAGCTTTTGGTATTTTCAATCACCGACCCTTTTGTGATCTTAATAGTAATATCAATTACTCTTCTACTATTTATTTGCTACATTCCTTTCAATAGCTTGTACCTTTTAGTCAAAAGGTTGGGAAGTCTCACTAAATCAAAAGATAGTGAAAGTAATGCTTTATTTGATGAAATCATTAACTCCATAAAAGGAGGTACTACAACCAATGACGCCCTAGAGAAGCTGAAACTAGATCACAAAATTTTCGAACAAAAAAAATCAACATTCCTCCAAGCTGGGAGAAGATCAATAAGCAAAGATAGGAGCAATCCACTATATCAGTTGCTCGCAGGCGTACTATTAGTTCAAATAGTTTTAGGTTTGATAATATATAGGATATTTGCGCCAGACAACCACGGAACATTTGGAGACATGTTCGGGGTTGTGAACACACTCTTCTCCGGCTTAGCTCTAGCCGGAATTATTTATACACTCATCTTACAAACTAAAGAGTTAGAACATCAAAGGGAAAGCTCAAGAAATAGCGCTTTAGAACTTAAGGGCATCTCTATAAATTCGGAGATAAATTTACGAATTATTGGAGTGCTATTTTATGGTTGAGTTTTAGTTGTAAAACTGAGCTTATTCGATAAATATTGATAGTTAGTGTGTTTTATA
>NZ_JBGMEK010000257.1:0-806 GCF_041447265.1 Microbulbifer epialgicus | reverse complement strand
CTTAGTTGGTTTATTGTCTGGCGATAACAAATCAACCAGATACGCCGCTTTTTTTCAAACCTTCAAACACCAGATTTGGTTATAACTCTAGAAAATTTTGATAGAGCTAAAGTATAAGATCAAGGGTAATGGATAATCTCAACATCAGTGATCGTATGTACACGATAACACCGCCACCTCTAGCGGGAAGCAGGTTTGAGACAAACAATCATCAAAAAAGAAAATAAACTTGTACATGAAAACACTGCAAATAAACTGGAGTGCGTTGCAAAATACTTCAAGCACAAAAAATTCAGCACGCAACTTAATGAAATTTATTGATATTGTTATCGGATTAATAGTAATACAGAAATCCAAAAGAGACAGAGCAAGGCCCCTGTTCAATACGGCACATACGTATACCTAAACACAATATAGGATCAATCATTTACCCTTCAATGAATGCGATAGAGTCACTCAACAGCGTTATTCGCCAAGCTGCGCAAAGTGTTCCCCACTGATGACTCAGCGGTGAAGGTGGTATACCTAGCTATGCAGGCTGCCACAAAAAAATGAACGATGTCAATGCGGAACTGCAAGCCGACATTAAAATCGATTTACTACTGGGTCAGAAGGAAAGAATACACTGCACTCGAGACTCGCTGTAAATACATCCCTGTAAGCTCGTAATCGGCATCCATGCCTATTCGGTCCCGAGTAGGGTGTATTATTCCCCTCCCCGCCTTTTTAGTAACTATCGATAGAGGCTTACAACCCCTCGGTACAAGGTACTCTCACCAGTCTCTGGTGACACCGCTTGTATCGCA
>NZ_JBGMEK010000256.1:0-835 GCF_041447265.1 Microbulbifer epialgicus | reverse complement strand
AAAGTGCTTTCTCACATGAGAATGTTACAAAAGAAGCCCGCGCGTGTAGCAGCCTACTTCCGACACGAATCAATTAGGTACGCAGCATAACCGAACTATTTGTCCGCCGGGTTAATAATCCTAAGGGAAAGTAAATATCAGCACATAAATTATTTATAGGGTAAGAAATAAAATGTTTGAGATCGCAAATATTGACCATCTTGTATTAAGAACTGATAATATTGAGAAAATGCTGCAATTTTACACTCAGGTGCTGGGCTGCCATGTAGAGCGCGAGACACCGCGAGAAACAGGTTTAATTCAACTCAGAGCTGGTAGTAGTTTAATTGATTTGGTGGCAACGGATAGTCGTCTTGGCAGGATTGGAGGCGGCCCTCCTACAAAGACAGAGAATAATATGGATCATTTTTGCCTCCAAATTAAAAATATATCAGAAGAAAAATTACTTGACCACCTCGCTAAATTTGGAGTAGATGGTGGAGGTTTTAGTTCCAGGTATGGAGCGCAAGGTTTGGGAAATTCCTTATATATCAATGATCCTGATGAAAATATTGTTGAATTAAGAATTCAACTTTAACTTTACCGCTCAACCTGCAACTATCGCTCATAGTAGGTGGTATCATGAAAGCCCCCGTAGGGGGCTAGTTATATTCCCGCTAACTGCATCTGCTTATCGAGTTCCACCGTACTAACGCAATATCCTCGAACCCAAAAGTGACTTCCTTTAAAGTATCTCCTAGATTGCCAACATAAGTGACACACGCTTGCCCGCCAGAAATTCTAGCGGACTCAAGTAATTTAATACCTTCCTTGGGCGGGTGTTGATTCGGAATAC
>NZ_JBGMEK010000255.1:0-849 GCF_041447265.1 Microbulbifer epialgicus | reverse complement strand
GCAAAGCCATTTAAATGGACAAAGCCCGCCGGTCAAATCTTGGCTTCCGTAGAGCGTGCAAAACAATCGTTACAGAATTAACCGCATGGACCACTAGTGCTAGTAGGGCATTAAATTTTTTCTGATGACTTGGTACATTTTTGTGATTTCTCATAATAATTCCCTTTGCTGCTTTCAAGTTGCAGGTTAATAGGCAAAGGGCAGGAGGGGGAGAGGAAAGTAATAAACAGGGGGAAACTTCTGCTAAACGGGGGGAGAAAAGGAATGACTGAAGTAACGTGCATTGAGGAAGGAGCAAATTAATAAGGGGTTGTAATTTAAAGTGTGTAACTGCATATGCTCCCATACTCTACACAGGAGGGGAGCATGAGCAGAACAATGAACGATAAAGACCTCGAGCTGTAACCCAATGATCACAATCACAGAGAATACGAAGTGTGTTAAATCTGAAACCGACCTCAACAGCTTCACCCAGAGGATTATCAAGATGAAGGTCGAAGCAGCCCTCGGGCTGAGCTGGATGAGCATCTCGGCAATGCAAAGCATGATGCCAATGGACGAGGCTCTGGCAGCAGTCACATTGGTACAGGTTCCAAGCGCCTTAAGGAGCGGTACGGAGAAATTGAGATCAACGCTCCCCGATTGAACCGAAACCTTTGAATCTGAATTTGTGCGTAAGGGGCAAATCTGCCTGACACTGATAGACGATCAAATTTTTTAGCCCTACCTGGTAACTCCTGTGGTAGTAACAAGGAGGAATTGGAGACCCAAGAATCAATGTATTAGGTGGATTAGTTCAGACCAAATCTGACACATCCTCTTGAAAAAGAGGGGTTTACCAGTTTTGAT
>NZ_JBGMEK010000254.1:0-852 GCF_041447265.1 Microbulbifer epialgicus | reverse complement strand
GCAAAGCCATTTAAATGGACAAAGCCCGCCGGTCAAATCTTGGCTTCCGTAGAGCGTGCAAAAAAATCGTTACAGAATTAACCGCATGGACCACTAGTTCAGTATCAATATTCAGGGCCAGGGAATCCTAGCGAAATTGCACGGGAGATTCATCATTTAGATAAGGGAGATGGCTTAAGCCGAACCAAAAAAGAGGCTATTTTCTCAAGTGGAAAACTCAAGGGATTCCATCATAAGCATTTTTTTACGGCTAAGCACATCCCCCATAACATGATGCAGCATCATATTGATGGAAATACAAATGAATTTGGGAAATCATTTGATCGAGTCCACGATAGAGTATTGGCTTCAGATTGCTCTGATGATGAGAAGGCTACCAAATTGGCAAATTTTTTAACAATGGATGCCTATCAACAGAGATCGCGCTCAAGGAATCTAACAGGTGACTGGATAGTTTATAAAAAGCATGATGGCATTAGTTATTACCTGTGTATATCCTCTCACCAAGAAAATACAGACGAGCTATATGACAGGCTAGAAGAGTGGTATGCCCCGCTATGGCCATTCCTTTTCCGGGAAAGAATTTAACAATCAAAGGCAGCCGACGCATAAATGCGCGGTTGCTTTGAGCGTGTGTGCCAGGCATGGCATTTAACTAGAGAGGTGGAAGTCCTCTTACCAGGTATTCGTGGAGCCGAAGGTTAGCGAAAGGGCAAGGTTAATACCGTGAGGTATTGGCTGGAGGAAGCCCAACGCAAATTCACGGGTTGATGAACAAGAACTGGATATGAGGTGTGACGTAGGCGGAGCCAGTGGGCACGTGACCATTAAGCTCTCCATCCACAACTGGCC
>NZ_JBGMEK010000253.1:0-875 GCF_041447265.1 Microbulbifer epialgicus | reverse complement strand
CATCAAAACTGGTAAACCCCTCTTTTTCAAGAGGATGTGTCAGATTTGGTCTGAACTAATCCAAATTAGCCCCCTCAGGGGGCTTTCATCATACCACCCGCTATGCGGGTGGTTGCTGATTTCAGCACAAGCCTCATCAATTATTAAAGAGTTAATTAATGTGCCATCATTGCACAAAAAATTCCGTGAAGGGAGCTAGATTTTATCCATTTCAATATTGTTTATTTCTTTTTGTGAGGCTAGTTTCTCAACTAATAGGTTTTAGCTTAAAGGCATCTCTATAAATTACTTTTTTGGCATCCGTTAACACCGATTCATGGGAGCTTCAGGGCGATGAAATTTAGTAAAGCGCAATTTTTAAGGGTGCCCTTAATAGTGTCCACATGAATCATCTATTTATGTTTGGTGTTAACTTGGATCTGTAATTAAAGGTTTATAGCCGTGGCAGAATTATTTTTTTAATGTCTATCTCAGTGGTGGAAGATGCGAGATATGTCATCTTGTGAGACTACTTACAGTGTTACAGTAATTGTAATGATATTGGATATTAACCCGGCGACCCTATAGTTCTGTATAATACCCAAATGGATATTATTGATGCAAGAAAATTACCCGCTTCCGCGCAGGAAGAGAAACGCCGAACTGCCGTAAAGCTTTGGAAGAAATCAGAGTCTATAGCAGAAATTGCACGGACACTGGATGTCTCCAGTCGAGCAGTACAAAATTGGATCAATGCTTATAGAGCTGGGGGCTTCAAAGCATTGGCCGCTAAAAAGCGCGGCTATCCAGAAGGTATGAACCGCAGGTTAACGGCAGAGCAAGAAAGAAAGCTTCAAAAACAAATCGCAGATGAGCATCCAGATCAGCTCAAGCTT
>NZ_JBGMEK010000252.1:0-884 GCF_041447265.1 Microbulbifer epialgicus | reverse complement strand
GCGCTTTTAGGTAGCGATTGATTAACCCCAGTACATCAGCCGGTATCCCGCTTTTCTTCAGTGTTGACATAAGCTTGTCATGATTCACTTCGTCAAAGAAGGATTTCAAGTCCATATCTATCGTCCAGCGCTTTCCTTGCCGAACAAAATATTGAACTTGTTTGATCGCCTGATGTGCTGATCGATTTGGTCTAAAGCCAAAACTAAGCGCATGAAACTTCGGTTCCCACTGCTCACTGAGTATCTGTGCGATAGCTTGTTGGATCAACCTATCTTGCACCGTGGGTATACCCAGTGGACGTTGGCCTCCGTTGCCTTTTGGTATAAAGACTCGTTTTACCGGTTGAGGTCGATAGCGACTATTTAGTACCTTTTGCCGGGTCTCAATACAGGTCTGCTTAAGGTGTTTCGGCAACTGTTTTACCGTCATACCATCGAGACCTGGCGCACCCTGGTTACGAGAAACTTGTTGTAATGCTCGAAACAGATTATTCCTATCTAGAATTCGTCGCATTAAAAGAGATGGAAAATTGAACAAGGTACGATTAAGTTTCCAGCTTGATGTTCACCCAGAAAAAAACATTTTTTTCTGGCAACTAGGTTGCTTGTCAGATGCAGTCATCAAACTCTGTGTTAATGATACTGTCCCGAATTGTTCAGGCCTTCAGCAGCACGAGCTCTGCCTACTATGCCTTCTGCTGATTTCTATAGGCCGGTCAAAACTGATCTCTCAGTTTTCAGTTATTCCATTAACAACCTATAGACCTCCCAGGGTAAGACATTTAACTTTCTTCACGTAGATGCTGGATTTATAAAACGCAGGCCAGTTGTGGATGGAGAGCTTAATGGTCACGTGCCCACTGGCTCCGCCTACGTCACACCTC
>NZ_JBGMEK010000251.1:0-893 GCF_041447265.1 Microbulbifer epialgicus | reverse complement strand
TCAGAGTGATGCAATCCTTTGCCGGCAAAAACTGGGGAGCAAATTTTGTACCTCGGATAAATCAGGAAGTGATTGTTACATATATTAACGGTGATCCAGATCGACCCTTAATTACCGGCGCGGTGTATAACGGTGACAATCCCGGCCCCAACTACACAGCTACACAAAGTGGCTGGAAAACTGAGCACGAAGGCAGCACCTTTAACGAGCTGCGATTTGATGACAAAGGCGGTAGCGAAGAAATCTATATGGAAGCTGGTAAGGATCACAACTTTGTAATTCACAACGATCAAACCGGCAAAATAGAAAACAAACAAACTCTGGAAGTCAAACAAGACCGCAGTATTACGGTTACCGATGGTAGCGAAGTAGTCACTATAGCCAAGGGTGACCAGAAACTGAATGTTGATAAAGGTAACCAGGTTGTCACTATTGGTTCCGGCAATCATACATTAAAAATCAGCAAAGGTTCCCAGACCACAGATGCCATGGGTGCTATCAAGATATCTTCAAAAGCGTCCATTGAATTGAAGGTTGGGGGCAGCAGTATCAAGCTGACCCCCGCAGGAATCACCATCAAAGGCACTATGCTTTCCTGCAAGGGTGATGCTACAGCCGAAGTTAAAGGCGGCGGTATGCTTACCCTGAAAGGCGGCGTGACCATGATCAACTGATGGGGATTAATTACAAATGACCGATCTGATCAAAGTACAAGCGCTTACCGCTGCGGAGCTATTAAAAAATTTTGAGGTAAGCGAGGAAGCTGAGGAACACTTAGTACCAGATACCGCACCGGAAGTCAGTATTAATCAGCTGGTTGATGCGGGACTTTACCCCGATGCAATTAAACTTCTGGCACATGGTCTCCCCAAACGGGAAGCTGTATGGTGGGC
>NZ_JBGMEK010000250.1:0-916 GCF_041447265.1 Microbulbifer epialgicus | reverse complement strand
CATCAGTTTTGAAGATGTATCCTCAGTGCTTGCTGGTGGGCAAGGTTCTGATGGCGATACGGTTATTGCAGCCAGCAATACAATGGTCACTCTTAAAGGATTGAGTAATCAGTTCCAGTTGGAGACCAGCGGAATTAATTTTGAGGAGGTTGAGGTTGCGGAAGCAACGGATGGCTGGGTCGAAGGATCTGATGATGCTGATTGGATTGAAGTTATAGCCGATAAAGCGTTCAAGGCTAATGGTATAATATTCTCGGGTATCAGTTCACTGGATACTAAGGAAGGAGACGATACTGTTGTTGGTCTTGCCGGGGAAAGCTGGAGCTTGACAGATACCAACAAAAAAGTACTTAGCAGCTTGATAACCTTCTCAAATATAGAAGTTGTTCAGGCGGATAATTCACAATTAATTGGCACGGATGCTAATAGTGAAGCATTTACGATAGGTGTTTCAGCTGACAATAAAATTCAGGTAGGGGTAAATAGTGTAGCCTTTACCGGAATCAATAGTATTGCAGCTGGTGAGGGTTCCGGTGATACCGATACCATCACCAGTACCCTGACTGATGACACAATTGAAGATCACAACTGGACGTTGGTGGGCACTAATCAAGTAAACCATGCGGGCATTGTGATCTCTAATGCAGAAACTTTCCGTGGTGGTGGTGGCACCCTGACGGGTGATTCCAGTAGTGATGATGTTTATACAATTGTTGACGATACAGGGACTATTAATGTCGACAATATGTATTTTTATAACCTGAATCGGATAGAAACCGCTCAGAATAATTCAGATAAATTAATAGGCACCAGTGGGGTTGATGAGTTTTCATTTAATGGGAACGGTGAGCTGGAAGTTCACGGGCTCACTTTTAAAAATATAGAAACTGTAGATGCAGGTTCCGATAATGGCGTA
>NZ_JBGMEK010000249.1:0-934 GCF_041447265.1 Microbulbifer epialgicus | reverse complement strand
CTTTAATGAAGGGCGTGAGAATCCGCTGGGGCCACTATCGGTACAGTATGCGGACTATGCGGTTTGGCAGCGCGAGTGGCTCAGTAGTGGAGAATTAGAAAAGGGAATCCGCTACTGGAAGAAACAGCTAAAACATCTACCGGAACTACATAATCTCAAACTTGACAAAATTCGACCTAAAAAACAACGATTTATTGGAAAGGTAGTTCAACGACGTATTAGCTTATCGACCTTTGATCAAATAAGAAGACTGTGTGGCGAACATAATGTGACCCTCTTTATGTTCATGCAGACGGTATTCTCTATATTGTTAAGTCGCTATTCCGGCGACAATGATATAGTCATCGGAACAGCAACTGCAGGCCGTTTACATCGAAGTGTTGAGTCTCTAATTGGTTTTTTTGTTAATGACTTAATTTTACGTACAGACCTTTCGGGTGATCCAGAATTTATTAGCCTACTAAACTCTAATAAAAAAATGGTGCTAGATGCATATTCTTATCATCATATTCCATTCGAAAACATTGTTGATGTAATAAACCCGGAAAGAAATACAGGATTTAATCCAGGTTATCAAATTAAGATTGATGTGCAAAATAATGAACAACAATCATTATCTTTATCAGAACTTTCCCTAGAAGGGATAGATGAATTTCAAGAAAGCAGTAAGTACGACATACATCTCAATGTTCTAGAAAATGAAGAGGGGATGTTACTGAGACTGAGCTACAGTACAGATCTCTTCTTGGCAGAAACAGCGAATCGCCTGATAGATAACTTGTTGGTATTGATTGATAGCATACTTAGTACACCTAACCAAAGAATAAGTCAGCTAAAACTGCTCTCAGGACTAGAGCGTAGGCAGCTATTGACTGACTGGAACAACACACAAGCAGATTATGCCGATAAGTATTGTATACACGAAGTATTTGAG
>NZ_JBGMEK010000248.1:0-934 GCF_041447265.1 Microbulbifer epialgicus | reverse complement strand
CGTTTTCAAATTTACGAAGGAAGTATGAATGCCGATAGGCTGATTGACTTTCTTAAGCGATTGATCAAAACAGCGGGGCGTAAAGTTTACCTCATTCTGGACAATCTTAGGGTACATCATGCACGATTTGTTAAAGCTTGGCTGGCAGAGCACGAGGATGAGATAGAAATTTATTATTTACCATCATATTCACCTGAACTGAATCCAGATGAGTATTTGAATTGCGACCTTAAAGGGGGCGTTCACAGTGGCATGCCAGCCCGATCCAAGGAGAAGCTAAAAAGGAAAGTGCTTTCTCACATGAGAATGTTACAAAAGAAGCCCGCGCGTGTAGCAGCCTACTTCCGACACGAATCAATTAGGTACGCAGCATAACTGAACTATTTGTCCGCCGGGTTAATAGTATATCTCGCAGTCGTAAACAATGTAGGTGCAGTTATTTTAATTGTTGGTATGGTAGAAGCGGGTATCGTAGTATTGAGTGTCATTGGTCTAGGGTTACTTATTTATGGTCACCGCAAGAGTAGCAGTGCATAATCAGGTGCAGCACAACGCGGCTATGCCACTCGGACAGCCTACACTGCGTTATACGGCTAGATAATGAGTGACGAAGGCTACAAGGCTCTATTGGGAATGTTTGCTATAGCTTACTTTCTGGCGAACATCGCGCTCACAATTGAGCTGCATCACTACCCAATGAAATCTCGAGTAAGCAAAGTATTTTACTACCTCTTGGTCTGGCTTATTCCTTTAATTGGAGCCATTTCTGTTCATAAAAAGTTAAAAATTGGATGGGCAAAGGGTAGCAGATTTGGCGGGCACAATGGCCCAGTAGATCCCGGAGATAGCGGGTTCTAACCATGGTGTATAACAAGTGACTATGGTTCTTCGTCAAGCTTTTAAGTCATATTTTCATCCCAGTATGTGTTGTTTT
>NZ_JBGMEK010000247.1:0-935 GCF_041447265.1 Microbulbifer epialgicus | reverse complement strand
TTTGAATTGCGACCTTAAAGGGGGCGTTCACAGTGGCATGCCAGCCCGATCCAAGGAGAAGCTGAAAAGCAAAGTGCTTTCTCACATGAGAATGTTACAAAAGAAGCCCGCGCGTGTAGCAGCCTACTTCCGACACGAATCAATTAGGTACGCAGCATAACCGAACTATTTGTTCGCCGGGTTAATAAGGAATAGATAGCTCCTGTGTCCACTATAGCGAGGTGTGTTGATTTTTCAGCCAGGCTGCTGTCGATGTTCAAATGACCGGCTGTTCTGAAACAACTGAAGCCAATTTCTCAAAGTATATTTGATGTATTTATCAAGTGCTGGCTTTGGCCGTATGGTATTGCCTTACTGTGGAACGGTAATTGAAGCCTTTAAGTACGGGGGATTGAGTTACAACCGTATCGCGGTGACTCAGAATGTCTTGCTGGATCGGTTTAGGGGGGAATTGCTTATTGATGATTCATTCTTATCAGGAGAGCTTAGGGCGGGGGGAGGGGATCTGGGACGGGCACTCGTAGGTGCGCCGCCTTACTTGGCTATCCTAAGAGCAACAATTGAAAATTTGGCGGCCCAGTTTACCGGCATTCTCCCCTGGCCGTGCGGCTTTTACCGTGTGCAGTTCCCCTTCCTTAAATGGCTTGATCCAGCTCAACATAGGTTACAACCCTAATAAACTGCAGTGTTTTTTTATTGGCTATATCGCAAATTGCGCACCCGTCGATAACGACCGCAAAAAATTACTGTGCCGCGAGCTTACCGCCGCGCTCGCGCAACTGGTTCCGGTGGCAGAGCGCTATGTCACCCTGGCCGGGGTACTGGGAGCTGTGTCTGCAATGACCGGCTTGCGGTTCATTACCGGTACAGACAGCTATACCGACAATAAAGCTCCAGCTTTTTATAGCGCGGGTACAGGTTACTGGGTTATGGAC
>NZ_JBGMEK010000246.1:0-977 GCF_041447265.1 Microbulbifer epialgicus | reverse complement strand
CGGTAGCGAAGGAGGCCAGCTGGCTGTAGGCTGGTTAGCTTCCACACAAACAAGCCAGGAACCCTATGGGAACCCATACCAACCAGCTGACCCTGAAAGAACGATACCAGATCGAAGTCCTCAATGGACAGAACTATTCAGCTCGTGCCATAGCGCTACAGCTGAATCGTTCCAATAAAACCATTTCGCGAGAGCTTAATCGCTTTTACCCTTACTGCGCCGAGAGCGCTCACCGACAGGCGTTGCAGAGGCGGCATGGGGCTCGTAAGTACACCAAGTTTGATTTCGCCATGAAGGTGCAAATCGACCATCAGCTAAAAAACGCTAGTCCCGAACAAATTGCTGGACGAATGAAGCTTGAGAAATGTGAAAAAACGGTCAGTTGCTCAACAATATATCGCTGGATAGGTCGGCTTCATTGGAGACTGCGGCTGCCACGGAAAGGCAAGACTTACCGGAAGCGCACAGGCTCCGAGGCAGGAGTAAAGCTCATTCCGGAGCGTGTTGACATTGAAGAACGACCAGCGATCGTTGATGAAAATACCGAGCTGGGCCATTGGGAGGGCGATACGGTTTATGGTCAAGATAGTTATCTTGTGACATTAGTAGAGCGAGTCTCTAGGTTGTTGCTCACTCGCAGGGTACCAGATAAGAGTAAGAAGACAGTAAGTCGTGCGATCAAGCAGATGCTGAAGCCGTATCAGGCAATATGTAAAACGATAACCTTCGATAATGGAGGTGAATTTGCAGGTCACCAGTCGATCGCGCGGAAACTGGGATGCAAAATATATTTTGCAAAGCCCTATCACTCTTGGGAGCGCGGATTAAACGAAAACACAAATGGTCTACTGAGGCGTTTCTTCCCGAAAGGCATAGAAATTGGCAAGATACCCAAAAGCCGTATTGATGATGCAGTATTCCGAATCAACACCCGCCCAAGGAAGGTATTAAATTACTTGAGTCCGCTAGAATTTCTG
>NZ_JBGMEK010000245.1:0-983 GCF_041447265.1 Microbulbifer epialgicus | reverse complement strand
TCGAACCTAGGTGTAACATGAGCCACCTCACTCGTAACAGGCAAAGCCAGTCACTCATGACCACGTCCGTAGGACGTGGGTTTCTACGTTAAACTAAAAAACACCCACCAATCAAAACCAACTATTAATCTATATGATATACAGCGATATTAGAGGCCGCCTTCTCTTCAATTGAAGACAGCCCCTACAAACCTCAAACCACTAGGACTTTTACGCTTTTAAAAACGCGCACTCGCACCAAAACGGAAGTATCGAGGTGTTTGATAAACCTCATTGATCCCCCAATCCGGGTCAGCGATTCCGGGGCTCAACTCAGCAAACTCATATACTTCTGTTTCAGCGTCAGCATCGAGAATATTGAATACCTCCGCCCTAAGCTCTACATCTGCCAAACCAATTCGTGTATTGTAAACTAACGACAGGTCTATTTGGTTGACCCAACTAGTTCTCCCCCGACTTCCGCGTTTTGTTTTAATCAGATTTCCATTTGGATCGGTAATATAATAGGTATCACCATAACCGGGAGTACTACTTGGATGCCCAGCCCCAAAAGAGTTAATTGGACGTCCAGATTGCAATAGGAAATTGGCTCCAAACAAAAGGTTTTCCATAATCTGGTAATTCCCGTATATTTTGAATTTATGAGTGCGATCATTGGGTAGATAACCATTCGCCCCATCCATCAATTCAGGAAAATCAAAATCCTGAGTAATCCCTGCATCATCCTGAGCATTATCAGACTTTACATAACCTTCAGTATTCCCTTTGCTTTCAGACCAAGTGTAGCTTGCGTTTACTCCCCAAACACCATCAAAGGCTCTCTTCGCAGAAAACTCCAGCTCTTTATAAGTTCTCTTAGCCTCTGAGTAATTAAGTAGTCGGCCCTGAAAAAAAACCAATCACTTGCCTCCAGCACGGTGTAATGAGGGTTTACGGGGCGATTCGGACTAAATCCACCTTCCAAAACGTAAGTAAAATATCCG
>NZ_JBGMEK010000244.1:0-983 GCF_041447265.1 Microbulbifer epialgicus | reverse complement strand
AGAGCATTATTTTCTGCCGCATTCTTACCCGCCTCCGCTGCTATTTGAACATCTAGCCCAGCGACAAAAGCTGTAAGCGCTGCACCTAACTCAGCGGTTCTAACGCCCCATTTTCTTAAGCCTTGAATTTCAGCTACGGTAATGCCAGAAGTTGAGACCATTTTATGCAATTGGTACTGCTCTTCAACAGATAAGCTCGCATAATCTGCCTCACTAATAATACCCCTCTCCGCAAGCCAACCTTCTATATTTTTAATATCTTCTGCATGCTCACTAGAGCTTTTAACTGACTCACCGATAAACTCTCCTACAACCGCACCAGTGCCACCCGATACACAGTTCTCAGAAGAAGAGGTACCGGTATCTGATATATCTGCTCGAGCAATTCCAATCACACAGCCGGTAGCAGCATGAGCTATATACTTAATTGCAGTATTGATATCATTGGTTTTCGCAGCCAGCCCTATCTCGGTTGCCATTTCTTCACCGAGACGATCCACTGCAGAAAGAAGCAAGCTATCTACAAAGGTATCTCCAAAGTCACCTAAGCTATCACCTGCTGCAATCGTTTTAACACCGGCATCAACTGTAGCATGAGTAAGAGCCTGAAGAACCTGTGCTTCAAGAGACAACGAGCTTGCTTTTTTAATGGCATCTGCAACCGCTTGCTGGATCTGAATGGCAGTGCTATTCCCAGCCTCAGCTAGCGTTCTAGCAGCATCAGCTGCCTCTTGAACTTTACTTGAATCTATCTGGAAAAATGCGGCATCTATTTTTGCAAGTGCGCCAGCAGTAACCATTGATACCGCAATACTTTTGAGGGTATCTGAAGAGGCCAGCTCTTCCATTGATCCAGCGATATCACCATCAACAACGCCATTAGCTAAGGCAATAACCAGCTGGGTCTCAAGGGTCAAAGTGCCTGCGGCAAGAGCAGCATTCCACCAAGTTGTTCCGGCTAGACTTGATCCACCAGAGGCTAC
>NZ_JBGMEK010000243.1:0-1003 GCF_041447265.1 Microbulbifer epialgicus | reverse complement strand
CTGGAAGGAAAAACTCGTAAACTGAATTTGACCTGACAAAGCACCTTCTGAAAAACCGGTAACTGTCAGATCAAGTCTGAACTACTACAGATAAAAGATGCTTCTCGTTGACTTGAGGTTCTGGTAGAGCTTGGCATACCCTCCTACTGCTCTCCCGCTAACAATATGCCAAATCTGCTCTTCCTGCATAACGGCCCTTCCCGACCTCTTCCGCTTCGGTACAAGCCCTATCTCAGTCTCAAACAGTTCTGCCAGTGCCTTGTAGGCGTTCTTGCTAGCAAGATACGCTTACAACTTACTAAAGGTTTATTGGTAGATTCGATCGCATAATGATCCCTCTATTATTTTGAGGGATCGTATAGTTGGTGGAGATGAGGGAACTACTATTGGCTAATTGCGCCCATATTACCATTGCCAATCTGTACAACGATAGCTGTTTGTCTAATACCGGTTTGGGTTGTTGCATGCATATTGTTGCTACCGATCTGAGTGGTCGAAGCATTGCTTAGAGTAGTGGTCGTTTGGGTAATATCTGCCATATTCATGGAGCCAGCCTGATTAATTGCGACACTACTTAACCTGGTCCCACTCTCTTGAATAACGAGAGCATCATTCATCACGCCGGCTTGATTGATTAAAATATTACTTTCTTTGACATCAAAAAATTGACTAATGGTGGCCTGGTTCATCGTGCCCGTTTGATTGATAAAATCTGTACTTGCTGTCACATCAAATTGACTAACAATTGAAAGGTTCAAAGATCCCGCCTGGTTGATCAACACGCTACTTGCTGTTACATCGTTCTGGCCAACGCCAGCCACATTTATAGAGCCCACTTGATTGATTAACACATTACTTGCAGTGATATCAAAAGATTGACTAATGTTATTAACCCGGCGGACAAATAGTTCAGTTATGCTGCGTACCTAATTGATTCGTGTCGGAAGTAGGCTGCTACACGCGCGGGCTTCTTTTGTAACATTCTCATGTGAGAAAGCACTTT
>NZ_JBGMEK010000242.1:0-1009 GCF_041447265.1 Microbulbifer epialgicus | reverse complement strand
GGCTATTTCTTTATGCCGGCAGATCCAGCTTTGATTGAGTGTGCTTTGCGGGTGTCAGAAGATGTTCCCGAAACCAATATCCTGACATACGGCACCACCAAATCTACAAATGACATATCTATTGATTCAATTTCATACTCTAGTGAACAAGAATGGGAACCGTCGGAGATCAGTTCAGAGATTGATATCAATACCGATGCCGTTGGAGAGAACTTCCCTATAGAAATTGTCGGCTCACCATCTACTCTTGCACAATCCTATGAAGCCTGTATCAATATTTCCGGATACTTCATTCAGAAATTATTGGAGATAAGCGGGTCCGAGCTTGACGGTTGTTGCGTCAATTCCGAGATGCAATAATTTCAAGTCTGCTGACTAGACCTATGTAATGGTGCCTCCCGAACTCAGCCTTTTTTGGATGCAAAGTGCTATCAGAAAAGTTTCTTGTCCGGTCAAGAAAAGGCTGATAGTTCAATTGCTCCAGAAAATTTCACCATGATAGTAATCAAAATTATTGATCCTCTAAAACATATATCTTTCACATGATATTTTTATATGCCTTCCAGTTTTGCTAAATTTTTAGTGGTTACCCATTAAGTACTGTATCTAATCTTTTTTGAATATGTTCTGGTGCTTTTTAGGTTGCAATTACGCTAAGTAATAGGGTCGGTTAAGTGTTGAATTTAGTGCCTTTTTTAAAGAAAAATGAGACGAACTGAAGAAAAAGAGGTCATTTTTGTCATAAAGAATGATGTACACTGAACATGTTTTTAAGAGTTTTCCTTTGCGCATAAGAATAAAAAAATCTATTTAGCAAGGATGTGTCCTGATCAACATATTTTGAAGGTAAATGGTGGGCCGCTCTGCTCGTCAACTGCACTATTTGCAGGGGTAAAAACCTTCATGGAGATATTGGTAAGTTTTAATTAACACATAGGTAAACCGCCGCCTCTGGCGGTGAGACTTGACAAGGCTCTGCCGTTCCGGCGTGCAGAGTAAAAATATGGCC
>NZ_JBGMEK010000241.1:0-1022 GCF_041447265.1 Microbulbifer epialgicus | reverse complement strand
AGGCTTACAACCCCTCGGTACAAGGTACTCTCACCAGTCTCTGGTGACACCGCTTGTATCGCAAAGGTATACACTCCCTCATCCCCGACAAGCACGGCGTTTGGATCTGAGTCGTTATAGCCCCGCCACTCTACTTCGTGAAGCAATGCATTACCCTCCTCATCATTCGCACTGACAAGTTCCTGGTCCAGCAGCACTATCGCTGAGGGGTCTTGCGGATTCACAATACCCGGCGGCAACAGGCTGAACGTCACAACGGCATCATTACTCAGCTGATAGGCCATACGTGTTTGCTGCTCATAACTATGGCTGACCAAGTAAGGATCCGATTTCACTTCAATAGTTGGGGCCTCCCCGGAACCGGTAATACGTGGAGCCGTATCCATAACATAGATCGCCGTGGAGCGCAGTGGCTTTGGCGCCGGATAGTAAATGGAAACAGAGGTCTCAATAATTTCGCCATTGGGATCACGTCCATCCCAATACAGCCAGTGCTGGCCGCCATCATAGTAAACATCTTCGAAGGCATAGAAAGCGGAGCCACCACTAGGCGTGACTTGCATACTGACCAGACTCGGCTCTCTAACATTAACCGAAATTTTATAGAATTCATTGGAGTATGCATCGTAGCGGTTTGGCACAGAACCGGAAACACTACCTTCACCACTCACCTTCGGAGCATCATAAACAAAGCCATCCACTCCGTCATTTGCACGTAGTACTACTCTGTACAAGCCTTCCGGCTGAATAACGCTCTCGCTGTCACGGCCATCCCACTGGATCGGGTAATCACCGGCCAATGGGTAACTCTGGGTGGCTTGAAAGATCAAGGCATTATCTGACTCTCTGCGGATTTCCATGGTGACACTGGCATCCCGGTTAAGGCTGAAGCTGCCACTCGCCAGCTCCCCAGCCAAAGGATGTAGTTTTGCACTGAGCAAACTCACATTACTGATGGATACCGCAGGTTGGCCAGACATTGCCTCCAGGAAACCACTAAAATCGACTTGCGGGGATGTATC
>NZ_JBGMEK010000240.1:0-1024 GCF_041447265.1 Microbulbifer epialgicus | reverse complement strand
CGTTTTCAAATTTACGAAGGAAGTATGAATGCCGATAGGCTGATTGACTTTCTTAAGCGATTGATCAAAACAGCGGGGCGTAAAGTTTACCTCATTCTGGACAATCTTAGGGTACATCATGCACGATTTGTTAAAGCTTGGCTGGCAGAGCACGAGGATGAGATAGAAATTTATTATTTACCATCATATTCACCTGAACTGAATCCAGATGAGTATTTGAATTGCGACCTTAAAGGGGGCGTTCACAGTGGCATGCCAGCCCGATCCAAGGAGAAGCTAAAAAGGAAAGTGCTTTCTCACATGAGAATGTTACAAAAGAAGCCCGCGCGTGTAGCAGCCTACTTCCGACACGAATCAATTAGGTACGCAGCATAACTGAACTATTTGTCCGCCGGGTTAATAACTATCAATATTTATCGAATAAGCTCAGTTTTACAACTAAAACTCAACCATAAAATAGCACTCCAATAATTCGTAAATTTATCTCCGAATTTATAGAGATGCCCTTAAATGTAATGTGGGCTGATCTGCTTTGTTGGTGTTGAGTTAGTGACTTTAGATTATTTGTTGCGAAGGGAAATATATATCATAGAACTTATCTTTATATGGAAGTTTTTCGTGCACGATTTCTCTTGCTTCAGTAAAAGAGCCCAGTAATCAATATAAGGGTACCTCTAAAAATTCACTAATTTCCGGTAAAATAATCTAAACGCTCACTAGTAAAGGTTATTGTCAAATGCAGCCGAGTTTTTTCGGTCTTGATGACCGCCATCGCAAGCTAAATGAACGTGATCCACTGGTTGCTCTTCGTAAGTTGATTGACTGGGAGGACTTCCGGAGTACTTTGAATAAAATCCCCACACTTCCAAGAAAGAGTAATGCTGGAAGAAGACCCTTTGATAAGGTACTGATGTTCAAGGCACTTGTATTACAGCATTTATATAACCTATCGGATGATGAGCTGGAATATCAGATACGCGATCGATTTTCATTTTGTCGATTTCTCAGCCTAAACCCGGAGGAC
>NZ_JBGMEK010000239.1:0-1043 GCF_041447265.1 Microbulbifer epialgicus | reverse complement strand
TGGAGGGGGTATCTTGGCAGCCTGCCAAAGCAAGTTGAACAATGTGGTTCATGTACCGCTTACAAAGAAGTAACGCTTGTTGGATTTTCAACCGGAGGTGGGGAGGTTGCACGCAATATTGGCCGGCACGGCACTGATCGTGTTAAGCGAGCCGCTCTAATCAGTGCGGTACCCCCTTTGATGCTGAAAACCAAAGATAACCCCAACGGTGTTCCTGTAGAAGTATTTGACGGCTTACGCCAAAACTCCAATGACAACCGGTCTCAATTGTACTTAGATATCGCATCGGGTCCCTTCTTTGGGTTCAATCGACCCGGCGCGAAAGTGTCTCAAGGTTTAATCCAATCGTTCTGGCGACAAGGTATGATGGCCGGCGCTAAGAATACTTACGATTCTATTGAAGCATTTTCTGCTACGGATTTCAGAGGTGACCTAGCTAAATTTGATGTGCCAACATTGGTTGTTCACGGCGATGATGATCAGATCGTACCTATTGATTCATCTGGTCGAGCTTCTGCAGCTTTAATCAAAAATGCGAAGTTAATTGTGTATAAAGGTGCCCCGCATGGGTTAGCCGATACTCATAAGGATCGCTTAAATAACGATCTACTGAAATTTTTACGCAATAAGTAACAAGTTTTGGAAACCGGGATGGCCGTATTTCTATCGGCCATCTCCGCTGCCGGATACCATGTCTGTAGACGGGTTTCGAAACCTATAACTTACAATCCAGCTTGCTCTTTTTGCTGGGACTCCTCTGATTATTTGTCCCAGAATTTTGGAGTTACTGCAGTTGGAAACAACCCATAAAATACAGGTGCATTGCCTAACTCATATAGTAAATGCAACATTTTATTGCTGTATGTCTATTTTTGTTAAAGGGGCAGGCCAGATCTTTGTGTAATAAAAATACTAATAAGAAACTGGGCATCTCTATAAATTCGGAGATAAATTTACGAATTATTGGAGTGCTATTTTATGGTTGAGTTTTAGTTGTAAAACTGAGCTTATTCGATAAATATTGATAGTTAGTGTGTTTTATA
>NZ_JBGMEK010000238.1:0-1069 GCF_041447265.1 Microbulbifer epialgicus | reverse complement strand
ACTGCCACTCTCGATGGGATTGAGACTGCTCACATGATCCGAAAAGGACAGCTGGGACAGGAAGGCATCCCAGCCTATCGCCAATTTATGGCGCTCGCAGGATAACTGTGTCCAGGCCATAGGTACGTTTCAGCCATACGGAAAGCTTGCGACAGAACCTACAAAAAAACCTCGGGCCGAAGCACGAGGTTTTGTATCTCACAGGACGCAGAGTTGGCTTCATCACAGTCCTTAGTGACTTACAGCTTGTCTTCCGGTTTATTTATCAATTCATCCTTCAAGGCTTCATGAACTGGGTTCTGAATAAAGCTTCGGTTGATGTTGTCCGATAAGGTTTTCTTTAATTCCTCCGGACTCATTAAATCTTCAGAATTTTCTACGCCTTGAACATCTGCTGTACCCATTTGTGCATCAATATTTTGGTCTGCGATTTTATTATCTATAGGACACATGGTTTTAGTCTCTCTATTGGATTGATTGATAATTTAATTATTCTTTTGTTTATGGAGCTCTCTAAATTTTGTCTTTTTACTGCACCTCCTTCAGTTTAATCGCATTACGTGGTGCAGCTGGAAACATTCGTATCTACTCCTACATTCCACCCTTGCATACCCCTTAAAACAAAAAAAGGTTACCAGCCACCAGGAGTTTCGACAAAGCCTACATTATAAATTACTGCGCCCGCACGAGTTTGGCTCTCCCTCACTACGAAATATCCTTCTTCTGGGTTCGTATGATGGATACACTCATATACGAAGTCTAATGAAGGAATCGTGAAGTATAAAGCGCTAGAAGTAACGTGCTCCACTTTTATATAACCGCCCACAACCAGTCGGACCCTATAATCATTATCAACGATGAATGCACCTCCAGGAGGTTGACGCCATTGTTCATTTGATTGAGGTTACTCATCTATTGCAGGAGTTCGCGGAACGGTTTTGATGAGCTCACGCTTAAGGGCTCCTTGCCGAACTTCTTGTCGGAATTCATTTGCTGAGGGAAATTGAAGACCATTCAGTTGGGTTAAGGCTCTTCGCTGGAGAATTCGTTGATATGCGGGGTAGAGCAG
>NZ_JBGMEK010000237.1:0-1081 GCF_041447265.1 Microbulbifer epialgicus | reverse complement strand
CTTAGTTGGTTTATTGTCTGGCGATAACAAATCAACCAGATACGCCGCTTTTTTTCAAACCTTCAAACACCAGATTTGGTTATAACTCCTTTTCTTTAGAGGTGTACGACATGATTACTGACGGTTAGCGTATTCTTGCCGTGAACAAAGTGACTTAAATTAACCCTATTGGTTACTTTGGTGCCTTATATGGTCGTCAGCAAAGTATATTTGCCTTCCATTTTTCCTGTAATCTGTGCCTTTGTCCCCCCTAAGTTAAATACCTGTTCAATCTTATTTCTTTTGATTTATATCTCGGTGCTTTTTACGTGAGTAGATGGCATCACCCGAGAGTGGATAAACCTATTAGAACGCTACTAGCTAAGAGCTTTAAAGTGTAATTTGGTGTTGTGAATTTATTGTAAAAGAGGCGGTGGAAATTTTATTGATTTATGATTTTTGCTGCGCACCTTAGTTATCAGTGTGTAGTGGTCTAATCCTTCCGGACACTTCGCTAAGATGGTAAAACTACCAAGCGAGGTGAAGTATGACAATAAAAGGTACACGTCGGCATTTCAAGCCGGAATTCAAGAAAGACGCCGTAGCCCTAGTCTCCAAGCAAGGGTACTCGATTCCTAAGGCTGCTAAGGCTGTAGGAACCACAGCTAACAATCTGCGACGCTGGATAAAAGAGCTGAAGCTGGAAGAGGGCGGAGTAAGCTGGATGCCGGCGAGCGTGCTGAATTGGATCGATTGCAGCGCGAAATCAAGCAGTTGCGTATGGAGAAGGAAATCCTAAAAAAGGCCAGCGCGTTCTTTGCGAAAGAAATGAAATAAAGTACAACTTTATCAAGAAGCAGCAAGACAGCTTTCCAGTTACGGTGCCCTGCCGGGTAATGCAGGTAAATAAGAGTAGCTATTACGATTGGTGTCGCCGTATTGATAGCTCAATAGATAGCAAACATGGCAACTTTGCCATCGTTTGAAGGCCTTATTTGCAGAATCCCGACAGAGTCTGGGAAGTCGTCGGTTAATGAAGGTAAGCGGTACATGAACCACATTGTTCAACTTGCTTTGGCAGGCTGCCAAGATACCCCCTCCA
>NZ_JBGMEK010000236.1:0-1100 GCF_041447265.1 Microbulbifer epialgicus | reverse complement strand
TCGTTCAGAATGGACGCTTCATTATCAGAAACTTGAAAAGGTTTAGGTGTACGCATAGAAGATACATTATACGGACAATTCTCCATTAGTTACATTACTTTCCGCATGGACCAATAGTGGGTGATATAGATTAAGATACCTATGTTGATGGGGCTCTCTAAATTTTTGTCATTTACTGCACTCCCATCTTCAATTTAAATCGCATTACGTGGTACAGTTGGGAGTATTCGTATCTACTCCTAAATTCCACCCTTGCGCGCTCCTCAAAACAATAAAAGGTTACCGTCTACCACGAGTTTCGACAGAGCTTACATTAAAAGTTACTGCGCTTGCACGAGCTTGGCTCCCCCTCAATACGAAATACCCTTCTCCTGGATTCGTATGATGGATACATCCATATACGAAGTCTAATGAAGGAATTTCGAAGTATAATGCGCTAGAAGTATGTTGCTCTATTCTTATATAAGCGCCCACACCCAGTCGGACCCTATAATCATTATCAACGACGAAGGCACCTCCAGGGTGTTGGCGCCATTGTTCAATTGAGTTCAGAATGCCAACTGGAAAATGTGGTTGCTCATCTATTGCAGGAATTCTCGGAACAGTTTCGATGAGGTTATGCCTGAGAGCTCCTTGTCGAACTTCTTGTCGGAATTGATCTGCTGTGGGAAATTGAAGACCATTCTGTTGGGTTAAGGCTCTTCGTCGAAGAATTCGTTGATATGCGGGGTAAAGAAGGACTGCTAAGCGAGCCACATCTTGCATAGTCCATGCATTATTATTTCCAGGCATTTTATTTCCAAAGTATATTTAGAGTGATACAAGAATATAAATATATTCTCCTGCGAATGAAGGTAATTGTCGCTGACAGAGTTCAAACTAATACACTTCAGGCTTGAATTTCCATTACACATGATTACATTGCGAGGTACAGCTGTACTCACTCGTAATTTCTAGCTCAAGCCAGCTTCTTTCAACCGATAAACGTCGCCGACCATGTGGCCGATCTGGTGTCCGACTGTATTGTTGAGGTGGACTGATCCTACCCACCAACGACGGACACTCTCTTAAGCGATAAACTACGCAGCAGAGGTGCTCTA
>NZ_JBGMEK010000235.1:0-1109 GCF_041447265.1 Microbulbifer epialgicus | reverse complement strand
TGTTTTTTTAAATGGACACTACGCAACCAAAGTAGCGCTCGCCGGCAATTTTATGAATTTAACCTGGAGCGCGGATCCGTGGAACAGCAAATAAAGCGCTTAATCAGCCGGCTCTACCCGGAAATAAACAGTGGTTTACATTTGCCGATATTGGCTAGAGTAGTAGCGATCAGTGACCCCATGGAAAAGCCGGAGCTGGCAGAAGAATTTCGCCCGCGTTATGGGGTGGATGTGCAGGTGTTAACCCCTGAAGGCAAAGCCGATGATCGCTTACCGATTTTTCGTAGTGTACCGCTGCCACTGCAATACGCCGGCAATGAGCGCGGGGCTTTTGGTTTTCCGCAACCGGGCACAGTGGTTGAATTGGCTTTTGCCTATGGCGAACCAGACCAGCCCTTTATTCGTACCGTGTTATCCCGTGAAGTCGGCGTTCCAGCTCTCGACCGTGAGGATTTAATTTGGCAGCAAAGCGACTCAGTGCGGCAAAAAGTCAATGCCAGCGGAGAATGGAACCGGGAAACCCACGGTGATATACGCGAAAAATCATTACGCAGAATTACTGAGGCCGCCGAAATCAAAGCGAGCTGCGACAGTGAATACCGACAGGTGCGGGAACATTCCGTGGAAGAGGTCGCGGGCGTAAAAATAATTGAAGCCCTTGGTGCTTTACGTTTCTTATCTGCGGGCGGCCTGAACTTATCCGCGCTGGACAATCTAAATATTACAACGGCCAGTGATATTAATAATTCAGTGGGCCGCGACATAAAGGAACAAATCGGAAACATTCGCGAATCAGTGGCCAAGGCCCGCCAGATTATCAAAGTAAAAGACGGCGGCAAGGTTTGGTTGGGCAGTGAATCTTTAAATGTACTGAAAGTGCTAGAGGATTTAATCGGCGTAGTAGCAGCTCTGGCTGGCACCCTTGCGACACACTCTCACCCTGGTGCTGGGGAGAAGCCGACGCAAGAGGCTGAGATTGATGGGCACAAGGGGAGGGCGGATGGCCTAAGGGCTAGTGGTCCATGCGGTTAATTCTGTAACGATTGTTTTGCACGCTCTACGGAAGCCAAGATTTGACCGGCGGGCTTTGTCCATTTAAATGGCTTTGC
>NZ_JBGMEK010000234.1:0-1119 GCF_041447265.1 Microbulbifer epialgicus | reverse complement strand
GGAACTTAAATTCCTAAGAATATTGGACAATCGCTTATTCAATCGTACATCGCCCATAACTTGGTTTTTCACTTCGTCCATGACCCAGTCCTGCATAATTACCCATCCAAATCTGTAGCTCTTACCATGCCAAAACTGTAACTCATTGATTTTTACAATAAAACTGGAAAAACTTGTGTATAAAACTTAGCGGTGGGCGTTATGGCGATAGAGGAAATAACGTTCGCATCTCTCACTATATAGACTGGATCGATAGTACTATATCTGCCGATGAACAGGAGCGGAGTTTAGAGTCGGCCGAAGATAAATGATTGGTTCCTATGATAATGGGAAAAGGCCTGACGGTGATCTGAGGTTAGATTTGGAGTAAGTATAATGTATGAGATGTTAGTAGGCTTGGAAGTAAGCAATGATGATATTTACCAAGCGTATCGCGATGCGATGAAGCCTATATTAGAAGCGTATGATGGCTTATTTGGATATGATTTCAGGGTGTCAGAGGTGTTGAAGTCTGAAAGCAGTTTGGAGATTAATCGCGTATTTACGATCAGGTTTCCAACTGAAGAGATGATGAGCAAATTCTTCTCCGACCCTGAATACCGAACTATAAAGGAAAAGTACTTCGAGCCATCAGTGCAGAGCACTACGATTATAGCCGATTATGAGAAGCATATTTAAAAGAGCAAAATAATTAATTTTACCTCGCAATACTTGGTATAGCTCAGTATATTAATGATTAAAGGATTAGCAATATAAGAGAGTTGGTCTTCAATGGATAAATAGACCAGCAAGCTGGAGATGCTGATAACTAGTAATTGTTCTGGTTGGAATAGTGCCATACAATTTTGGTGTTTGTTTAGTAATGCTGTTATTAAGTAAATGATAAGTTTGTGAATTAGAGGATGGCCGGAGAGATCATGGAAGCAAATATTCAATTAATTCAGCCGATAATAGCGCTAGTGATTTGGTCCCTGGTAATGTGGCTATGGATGTACGCTACGAGATTGCCAGCTATTGCAGCTATGAAAATAAAGTTAGACCCCGAGGCGCCAGTCGGGTAGTGTTCAGAATTCTGTGTCATTTCTTTACCATTAACAAAAAAGAGATGACCCATGACCA
>NZ_JBGMEK010000233.1:0-1132 GCF_041447265.1 Microbulbifer epialgicus | reverse complement strand
TCGGTGCCAAAAAAGCTGGTTTGTTGGTACTGATCGGTGTCCGTGAGCATCATTATCCTTGAGCATTTCGACCAGAAATTTGGATCAGAATAGCGAAAACTGGTCGAAATGGCTATGTCATATATCCACGTAGTCCTAGTGCCACAAGGTCTGGAGACTTTTTTCAGGGTCGACTAATTACCCATCCAAATCTGTAGCTCTTACTATGCCAAAACTGTAACTCATTGATTTTTATAATAAAACTGGAAAAACTTGTGTATAAAACTTAGCGCTGGCATTACTCATGTAGAACGCCCAATAGCCAACCAAGCCAGACAGTATATTTTTAACTGTGAAAGCGGCGAACATGAAAATTTCTATGGTGAACTTCCATATATTATGCGAGCAGCTGCGGGGATGAGTGCCACTGCAGCAGAGATTGCAAATTATCTAATTACCCTACAGTCAGGTAAATTAGTTAAAGATTTAACGATGCTTTGGACACCGGTTACACTTGAGTATGATGAAACTGCTGGATTCAATCACTACGAAAATGGATATGGGATGGGGTGGCAGGTAATTAACCGAAAGAAACATAGCACTGTAAGCGCAAGTGGAGGTAATGCCGTGACTATGATTTACTATCCAGAGGATGGCTTATCTATAGTTGTTCTTATCAACCTGCTTGGCGGATTACCCATTCAGTTTGTTGACCGAATTGCAGTGGAGTATATACCCGGATTTGAAGTATAAAATCGATTGTGAATAAGTAATCATTCCAGCCTTATGGGTGTAAAAAAGCACCCCATTTGATTCAAAACTCCTTATCCAAAGATGTTGGTGCTTATTGAGAATTTTTCAAAAGCTCATAATTGGGTTAATTCTTGTCACTAGCATATTGGTGTCGATAGCTGTATTTTCTCGGCTGCATATATTAGCCGGCAGCCCATTAATTATCAGCGTCTAAAAAATAATGTACCTTGGTTTCGGGTATTAAATGCGATTGGTGGAAGGAGAACTCAGTTGGTGGAGTTACTATTAACCCGGCGAACAAATAGTTCGGTTATGCTGCGTACCTAATTGATTCGTGTCGGAAGTAGGCTGCTACACGCGCGGGCTTCTTTTGTAACATTCTCATGTGAGAAAGCACTTT
>NZ_JBGMEK010000232.1:0-1154 GCF_041447265.1 Microbulbifer epialgicus | reverse complement strand
TGATCCTACCCACCAACGACGGACACTCTCTTAAGCGATAAACTACGCAGCAGAGGTGCTCTATGACAAGACCAAGTAAACCAACCAAAACCACTCGTAAACAATACTCAGAGGAGTATAGAAAAGATGCCCTAGCACTGGCGCTCAAGGTCGGTGTAAGCGTTGCCGCTAAGCAGCTTGGGTTGCATCCTTCCCAGATTTACGGATGGCGAAGTAAGGCTAAGTTACATCAGAGCCGAGGGGATGCCGAGAGAGAGCTGGCCACAGAGAACGCTCGACTTAAGCGGCAGCTGGCTGAGCAGGCAGAGGAGCTGGCGATCTTAAAAAAGGCCGCAGCGTACTTTGCAAAGAGCCTGAAATGAGGTACGCCTTCATGCAAAAGCACAGGCATGAGTTCAGCATCAAAGCGATGGCCAAGCTGTTGGGCGTATCTCGCAGTGGGTTTTACGACTGGGTGTCAAGATCGGCCGACCAATCCAAGCACCAGCAGTACCGAATGAAGCTTGATAGCTTGGTACAGCAGCGCTTTATAGCCAGTAAAGAACGTAGTGGCGCCCCTCGCCTGACGAAGGAGTTGGCCAGTGAGGGGAGTAAATATAATCAAAAAACAATTGCTGCCAGCATGCGTCGACAGGGCCTACGGGCTAAAGCAGCCAAGAGATATAAAGCCACAACCTACTCAAAACATGGTCTGCCAGTGGCCCCAAATCTGCTTGAGCAGAACTTCAATGCTGAAGCGCCGAATCAGAAATGGGCCGGGGATATAACCTACCTACGAACAGAAGAAGGTTGGTTATATCTAGCTGTAGTGATAGACCTATATAGTCGGCTGGTTATTGGTTGGGCGATGTCGGAAACTATGACGGCTACATTGGTCTGTGACGCCCTTCAAATGGCTTTATGGCGACGTAAGAAACCTACGAATGTTATCGTGCATACTGACAGGGGAAGCCAGTATTGCTCTAAAGATTATCAATCTTTAATTACAACGTATGATCTGCGGTGCAGCATGAGCGCCAAAGGTAATTGCTACGATAACGCCTGTGCAGAAACGTTCTTTCACTCACTTAAAGTAGAAGCAATTCATGGCAACCGCTTTCCCACAAGGTGCCTCATGCGAGAAACCGTATTTGAGTATATAGAGATAGACTACA
>NZ_JBGMEK010000231.1:0-1172 GCF_041447265.1 Microbulbifer epialgicus | reverse complement strand
TTTTCTAAAATGCCTCTTATAATTTGAAAGTGGCACCACTCCCGCGTAGCGGGTTTGTACAACGCCCAGCGCAGGCGCAGCCAGCGCGGAGCGTATTTTGTGTTAATGTTTGAGCGTCAGCGAGTAACACAAAAGGTGCGTAGCGTTGGCTGTCGCTCTGCCGCTGATTGTTATGCTCCGCTACAAGGTTCCGAAGGTCAGCCACTTGAAGCAAGCTTTACTGAGCATGGTATTTGCAGCCTCAGACAGCAGATTTTCATCTTCCTGAGTTAATACACTTTTCCATCGACCGTTCTTTCCCTTATGAAAAAAGGTATCTGGGCCATTTTTAAACAGGCGATAACCACCAGGAAATAATTTATTGAGATTTTTCTTTGTAGATACAAAGGAAGTGTAATTGGCCAGAGACTTAACTTCCTCATCAGAAATCTCGACTTCAATAAATTTGGCGACCCGCTTAATTTCTGATTCACTATCAAGCAATAAATTGTTGTAATGCACGTGTAACACATTATCTAAATCTTTTACATCAAACCATGATTGCACATGCCTCAAGTTTGACCAGAAAGGATACCCCTCGCTCTCCCATTCAAAATACCCTTTTGTTAGCCATGACTTCCAGAATTCATGGATGCTATCAGGGCATGGTGGTATAGGACGGACATCTGGCGGAAGGTCACTATTAACCAAGTCAACATCCATATTTTTGTAGTGATTCCAGAGAGACATAAAGACATCCCTAGGATCACGATCAACTACAATATATTTAATTCTTTTATCAAATTTAATTGCATCGAAGGGCAAATGGGTCTTAATGAACCTTCGTGAAGATTGCTCTTCAAGACGCGCAAGTGTCTCTTCTTCAGGTGCCGACCTAAAATCTATCCAGTGCCCCACCTCTCTCAATAACGGTGGATTTTTGATTCCATGCAAAAGTCCTAAAACAATCATTTGCATCCACGTAGTGCCAGATTTAAAAGGAGTGGCAATTACAATATCCCCACTTATCGGCTCGAATTTTTGCCATCTGTCACTATCTAAGAAGGGGTGTAAATACCTTCTTCTGGCTGACATATTTTTCTCCGTGCTTACTGAGCATAACGCCCGGCCTGTGTTTTATACACATCATTTAAGTCCATTTAAAGCTTCCACCGCCTCCATGTAATGAAGCA
>NZ_JBGMEK010000230.1:0-1215 GCF_041447265.1 Microbulbifer epialgicus | reverse complement strand
GTTCGGTCCTCCGGGTTTAGGCTGAGAAATCGACAAAATGAAAATCGATCGCGTATCTGATATTCCAGCTCATCATCCGATAGGTTATATAAATGCTGTAATACAAGCGCCTTGAACATCAGTACCTTATCAAAGGGTCTTCTTCCAGCATTACTCCTTCTTGGAAGTATGGGGATTTTATTCAAAGTACACCGGAAGTCCTCCCAGTCAATCAACTTACGCAGAGCAACCAGTGGATCACGTTCATTTAGCTTGCGATGGCGGTCATCAAGACCGAAAAAACTCGGCTGCATTTGACAATAACCTTCACTAGTGAGCGTTTAGACTATTTTACCGGAAAATAGTGAATTTTTAGAGGTGCCCTTAAGGCTTTCTTCCGTTTTTTCGGTTGGTATACCTTCATTGTGTTGGTGGGAATCTTCCTAATTGAAGTAGGTCATCAGGTAGTGACTGATATTCCGGCTATCCTCCGATATGGAAATGTAATCGTAGAGCGGTACTCGTTTACTTTTTAGACTGCGAAACAATTTTCCATGTTGAAGTCAGCACGTGAAACCTTTATCAACGCCTATAATGCAAAATGTACAAAGGCAGTTAAGTGAACGATACCTGCCAGCTAATTTCTGGCGCTTGGAGAGCACGCACAGCAATCTTTAGAAAATTAATCGCATGGCCCACTAGACCACTAAACTTCAAATAGAATCCTCATAAACTGCCTGATAAGATTACCTACCTTTAAAAACAAGTATTTCTGACGAAGGATGTAAATTTATGAAGAAAATTATATTTTTCTTAACCTTGGCACTGCTGGCACCTTCTCTAGTACAGGCGGAGATTGTAGTCACTGATATAGCGAAAATTGAAAGGCTTTATACATACGACGACATAGGGGCGATTGAAGGAAAGGATGGGTCGGACATTGTTGCTTGGTTTGATACGGGCGTAGATGAATGTCCGGGTGGAGTGTGGCTCTCACCTGCAGCAGCTGGCTACAAGAATATGACTTCGTTTGTTTTGGCTGCATACATGGGTGACAAACAAGTCCGCTTTCAAGTTTACAATGACAGTCATTGGGAAGGCTCAAAGAGCGGTATCTGCGAGGTTGATGCCATACGATTTGAATAGGTAGGTTATCTTGATTTGGATTAGTTCAGACCAAATCTGACACATCCTCTTGAAAAAGAGGGGTTTACCAGTTTTGATGAAGGTGCCTAA
>NZ_JBGMEK010000229.1:0-1247 GCF_041447265.1 Microbulbifer epialgicus | reverse complement strand
ACCGTATCGCCATCAGAACCTTGCCCACCAGCAAGCACTGAGGATACATCTTCAAAACTGATGTCTTTGCTGAGGAGGGTATTATTTCCTGTAACAGTAAAGATATCGTCACCACTGGTGCCAGTAATCACACCCGTGCCGGTAACACTATCAATACCAGTGAAATGAATTATCGAGGAACCATCAACAACATTAAAGGCATTGTTTCCAGTAAGCGTTAATGCCCCGGTATCTTCTACAGCATCCAGGTTACCCGTGGCATTGACGGTGTCCATACCGACAAACACCATTGCATCGACCTGGATATCACCACCAGAGCGTAGTGTGTACGTATCGCTGGTTAGCCCATTATTATCGTGACCTGCAAGAATATTGTTGCCGCCGCTAAGCGTTTTTATTCCCTGGAAGCTAATGCCTGCATGGACTACTTCGTCATCTTTGTCTGTCAGTGTCCATTGATCGCTGGCTGTTGAAGCCACATCGCCGCTGGTGCCACTATCCACCACTTCGGTAAGACCCGTAAAATCAATAGCCTGCGCTGTCAACGCATTATTCGCTGTGACTTCATAGGCTACATTACTGCCGGTAAGACGATCTGCCTGCGCCGCGGCAATACCACTGACAGTGATCGCGTTTGTACTGGTACGGGCAATAACCTGATTATTGCTACCCGTCAGCGAAAGCCCATCAATGACTGCACTGGCATTTAAAATTTCATCTCCACTACCGGTAATTGAAGTAAAGCCTGTGAAGGTCATTGCGTCCGCATCGATAGAACCATTATCAGCAATCGTAAATTGATTAGCTGAAGTTCCAATGTCCGTAAGCAAACCACCCGTCGCGATTACCGATTCAATGCCCAGAAAGGTAATGTCGCTGCTTTTAATTTGATTATCTATATCGGATATAAACCACTGGCTGCCATCCGCACCTGAGACGCTATCCTCAAGGCCAGAACCTGCATCAATTGTCGAGTTAAAGCCGGTGAATACTATTTCGTTTGCTGTAACCTGTGAGCCACTGTCAATAACAAAAGTATCACTTAGTGCAGAGCCGGCAATAATCCCGGTTATTGAACTAGTAAACACTACACTGTCGAGGTTTTGGAAGGTGATTCCAGTATTGATTAGCTCTTTGTCGGTTCCAGTGAGGTCGACCTGCGTAGCTGTTGTCAGCTTGTCAACTACGCCATTATCGGAACCTGCATCTACAGTTTCTATATTTTTAAAAGTGAGCCCGTGAACTTC
>NZ_JBGMEK010000228.1:0-1249 GCF_041447265.1 Microbulbifer epialgicus | reverse complement strand
AAGGGTGGTTTCGCCAATGAGAATAGCTTACTGAAGCTTCTTTACGCCGGTATACTAAAAGCCCCCGAAGGCTGGACTCGCCCGATTCAAAATTGGTATCTGACACTGTCACAGCTGGCGATCCACTTCCCAGATCGCCTGGAGAAATACATCAGCCTATAGCTGCCTGGCTGACACAGAGTTTTGAATACCCTCTTTACAGCCTTCAACTCTCTTAGTGATATTTAGAAATTATTCAGTGTCTCCCATGCTATTACAGTAAAGGTATTGGTTGAGACTAATTTATCTATATATAATTACTAAATCCTGGACGGTTACATACCTTTTTATAACCTTTACATATGTTATTCTATCAGTAGTCGTGTACTTAATTCAGCTAGAAAGTAAATTATGTGTCAGTTACTAATTTATATAGGTAGCTTACTTCTTGAATGACGGATTTTTCGACTATATAGCCAATGATACAGAAATATACGAAGAGGCAAACAATGTACTTTATCCGAGTTTTTCTATCAGGGGTGGCCGGTGGAGTTGCATGGGTTTTGGGGATGTTGATTTTCTTTGGTCCTGCACAAACTATTCTGGCTGATCCACAGCTGCAAAGTGCTAAGTTCTTAACGGTTGTGAAGCAAATGGAACCTCTCCCTCGTATGGCAGATAATCTATGGGTAGGTGTACTTGGCCTCCTAATGATTGGAGTTATTTACGGCATAGTATTTTCATTTATAGAATCATTGATGTCAGGTAAGAGTTTGATAAAGGGAGTTAAGTTTGGGGCTATCAGTTGGGCGTTAATGGTTCCGTGGTTTGAGTTTTACTTGCCGTGGAATGTAATGCATGAACCTTTAGTACTTGTTATATTAGAGGCCTTGCTTTGGGCGTGTGTTCTACAGCTTGTGGGTATATCAATTTCTTTGACCAGCAATCTTTTGGATTGGGGAAAGCCAATAGCTCAGATACATAGAAAGGTTTAAGTTTTTTAACCTGTAGGCCTGGATTAATTGTTACTTATAAACAGAATGTTTACTTAAGAAGTTAGCGGAATAGTACAAGAAGCAATTTGGATACTCGTTAAGTGGATACGAGGGTGTTCAAAACTCTGTGTCAGCCAGGCAACTATAGACTGTTGTATTTCTCCAGGCGATCTGGAAAGTGGATCGTCAGTTGTGACAGTGTCAGATTCCAGTTTTGGATCGGGTGCGTCCAGCGCTCGGAAGCTTTTAGTATACCGGCGTACAGAAGCTTCAGT
>NZ_JBGMEK010000227.1:0-1257 GCF_041447265.1 Microbulbifer epialgicus | reverse complement strand
GGTTCCTGGCTTGTTTGTGTGGAAGCTAACCAGCCTACAGCCAGCTGGCCTCCTTCGCTACCGCCAAGTGTGTCGGTTATTGTGGGAATCTAGGTCTCTGTACATTTTTGCATTTTCGAATTATCTTGATCTTAGATTTTCCTCTCAAAAAACCAAGCATATTGGAAACATTGAATTTTTGAGGGGTCATTAACAGAATATGAATTTGATCCCTCATTTTGTACCCTTCGACTAATTTAATACCCTTCAGGCCGCAAAAAAGTCTTGTAATATCGCTCAGATCTCACGTCTCAACATTCCAAATATTGCTTTCTTTCGTTACTTAGGCAAAATTCCACTTGGTATTTGCAATGGTGAAATTTGGTGAGATTTTGCGGATGGTGCGTAAACCGGATGAGGCTGAGTATCGTAATTTAGCAGCACGTGATTATTGGGAAAAATTAACTCAAGAGTCACTTCCTCCTGGTAAGCAGAGCTCAAAACCTGAAGCTTTTCAGACATTGAAAGAATTGCTCGTCTTGCCGCAAGACTTTAGGGATTATCAGCGGCATGCAAGGCGTCTTGGGTTAAAAATGATGTCCATTCGTGAAGCTGCCAATCAGCTGGGTATCAGTAAAAACTCTCTGCATGACTATGAGAAGGGTAATCGATACCCGCCGGTAGAGTTTCTATTCGACTATTGCTCGCTATTAGAGCTAAGCCCGGATTTCTTGGTGAACCATTGGATCCGATGTCATCCAAACCCCAACGTGCGAGAGAATAGAAAATTGTTGAGAGTTCAAGGGTATTTCGGAGAGATGCCTGAAGATATCAACTCCCCTGAACGAAAAGCCGCGATTGACTTTTTCAGTGGAGCTATTCGATATGCAATATATCTGACAAAGGCTAACTTTATTTTCGAGGAAAAATTGGACGAGGTTGCCTATTGTTCAGCATTAGTTGTCGAAAGAGTGTTTGCTAAAGGGTTAGCTTTAGATCCTAAATCGATTAAGACTGACAGGGCTTATTACGAGGAGCAACTAAAAAATTTTGAAGAGGATTATTGGGCCGGTGACTTCTAGAGAGGGTGTTCAAAACTCTGTGTCAGCCAGGCAACTATAGGCTGATGTATTTCTCCAGGCGATCTGGAAAGTGGATCGCCAGCTGTGACAGTGTCAGATTCCAATTTTGAATCGGGCGTGTCCAGCGTTCGGAGGCTTTTAGTATACCGGCGTAAAGAAGCTTCAGTAAGCTATTCTCATTGGCGAAACCACCCTT
>NZ_JBGMEK010000226.1:0-1285 GCF_041447265.1 Microbulbifer epialgicus | reverse complement strand
GCCTGGCACTGGATTTAGGCCGAACTAAACAGCCCCTCTCCTGCAGTGTCAGGTTCATCGTATTGTTGTACAAGACCGCTGGCACCATCTGTCCGCTCCTCTCCCTTTATAAAGGAAATTCCTTTTTTCGCCTTAGGCCACACTCTGCAACTCAATTTTGTGGGCTCATCACACTGCCCACACTCTACCACCAGATCTTGGATTTGCAATCCAGCCGGGAGTGTTTGATCTTTCATTAACCCTACCAGATCACTACATAGATCATGCTTTCTCTTATTGCTTCCAGCATATAATCCATAACTCCGTACCATATGTTTGCCTGCCGGGGGTATGTGCTGCAATACTCGTCTTAGAAACTCTTTTGGCTTCAAACTCAGTTGTTTACGCCGCTGATCACGGTGATCAAAATAGCGAAACACCAGAGCCTTAGAATCCACATTCAAGATCTGCTTTGGCTTGAGTGGGCCACCTTTGATATAGCGTGAAAAATACAGTAGTACACCTTGCCCGTGATCATATCGATCCTGAATGCGAACTGACCATTCTTTGCGATAGCAAGCTTTAAAAAGGATATCAAATTGGCCATCTGACCAATTTGGAGGAAGTTTTAGCAACCCGGCTCGATACTGCTCCAGTAGCAGTGCTTGAAATTTTCCCCGGTAAAGACCCTTAACAACTCGTATAGGTAATAAGTACTCACCGGTTTCTTTCCAGCTTTCCCTTACAGTTAAACCCCCAGCAGTTATTAAGCAGTGTATATGGGGATGTAAAGTTAATTGTCTTCCCCAAGTATGCAGTGCCATAAGCATCCCAGGGATTACTCCGTGGTATTTTTTACTGGCCATCAATTCAAGTAGCGTTTCTTTACTTGAAAAGAACAGCAAATCTGTAAGCTTCTCCTCGTTGTATTGCCACAACGGCAAATACTCATGAGGTATTGTAAAGACAACATGAAAATGTTCTGTATCAAATAACTTGCGACGCTGCTGATCAACCCACTGTAGCTGTTTCCGACCTGAACAGAGGGGGCAGCTTCTGTGTCTGCAGGAATGATACTGTTCAGTTACATGGTTGTGCTTACAGCGATAATAACTGCTTCCCATCGCTTTTGTACGGCACCCTTGAATCGATGAGATAGCCTTCAAATTTTTTAGTGGTTGCGCAGTTTTAGATAAATAACCACTGTACGCAGAAAATATATTTTGCAATACCCGGTTATGCATTTTCTAAAATGCCTCTTATAATTTGAAAGTGGCACCACTCCCGCGTAGCGGGTTTGTACAAC
>NZ_JBGMEK010000225.1:0-1296 GCF_041447265.1 Microbulbifer epialgicus | reverse complement strand
CCGTAATTGCCGCTTAGAGCGGCTCACAAAATTAAAGCCCCCGGCTTTGCCGGGGGATACTTACTATTTAAAATGTACATGTAGGTATCCTCATTATTATACGGGAAACCTGGGAGAATTAGAGTTCCCTTATGGCATAAATCTGGTGATCAATAGCCCGGTGTTGTTGGCGAAAATCTCTGGCCTTATGGACCTGTAAATACGATGTGGCTACCGTTTAACGTCAAAGACTGGTTTTACCGCCAGCCGATCGATTTTCGGAAAAAGATTGATGGTATCATACTGTTCATGGCTGATACATTACACAAAGATCCAACATTCGTTCAGCTCTTTGTTTTTCGCAACAAAAAGGCCGATAAAATTCGCATGCTCTACTGGGAAGATAGTGGGTTCTGGCTTCTTTATAAACGAAATGAGAAGTTGAGGTTTATCTTTCTTGGCATTAATTAACATCGGAAAACCCAATGGCTACCGGTGATTCACTACAGTGCCAGGTTGAACAGCTTATATGTGAACTCAAATTCTCGCTCCAACGATGCGAGCATTTTGAAAAGGCTTACAGTCAGCCATTGTATCAATTCAAACAACTACAGCGTTCTCTCTTTGGTCGGCGCTCTGAGTGATATGAAGACCCTGATGATCCTCAAAGGCTACTATTCGAAAGTTCAGAAGCTCGAGAGGAAAATTCCTTAGAGGAAAACGAGGCTAATAACGACAAAGATCAGGGTGATGTGGTTAGTATTGTGTCACACAAGCGTCATAAAAAACAAAGAAGAGCTTTGCCGGACACCTGCCAAGAAAAGAGGTGGTAATCCCTGTCTCAGAACAGGATAAAACCTGTGCATGTGGTTGCCAAAAGAATCTTGTTGATTACGAACGCTATGAGCGCTTGAACTACATACCCCCGGTATATGGAGTGATTGTCGAGTTGCGGGAGAAGGTTGCCTGCCCCAAAGGTTATGCAGGCCAAATAGTTATTGCTCCCGAGCCAAAGCATATCCTAGCCAAGGGTAAGTTTACCGAATCTGTTCTAGCCCATCTCATAGCCAGCAAGCTTGATGATCGACAGCCGTTTTATCACCGGGAAAAACAGCTTGGGACCTGCGCGGGCTTTAGCTTTCGCCGTCAAACCATGGCTCGTACTATTATCGAGAGTTATTGTCAATTCTGGTGTTTAGCTGGATTAGTTCAGACCAAATCTGACACATCCTCTTGAAAAAGAGGGGTTTACCAGTTTTGATGAAGGTATCGAAGGCCCTCCCTGCAGCGGATCGTGTCTCAGCCTGCCAGATATCA
>NZ_JBGMEK010000224.1:0-1342 GCF_041447265.1 Microbulbifer epialgicus | reverse complement strand
TGGTCATGGGTCATCTCTTTTTTGTTAATGGTAAAGAAATGACACAGAATTCTGAACACTACCTATAATCCACATCTATGTATTCAGGTATTTTCTACGCTTCGTTTGTCTATCGCGCACCCTAGAGGCAGCTGCCTTGCGGCGACACATATTACCCTGGTGTGCCGACCCATAGAGGCTATATATTTTGAGGCTACACTCAGGAATAGCATAGCTTAGTCAAACCTCTTTACTGATTAAACGTCATAATACGCATCACTACCTACACCAATATAATAGGTCGTAAAAGATCTTCCTAATAGTTCTGTTTTGTGAACCTGAGTGGCCACCCTTTTCAAAATTCTATACTCAGGTCTGCTCTCGAGTAAATGAAGTAGTACTTCTTTATGTCCCAACTCTTTCGCCCACCGCATTAATTCTTTGAACACCAAGGTTCCAGAGCCCCAAAATTTCTGGGAAATAACAATTGCAAGCTCAAAACCTTTATCATCCGGCTGTATTCCACACCATCCAGCTAATATTCCATTAATATATACAGCACGGATACGGCAACCAGGGAGCAAGTCAATCTTAATCTTATTTTCAACCCACTGTCTAAGACTGGCAACATCAAAATAAGCATGCTCTATCAAGTGTTTTCTAATTTTCTGTTCATTGAGGATAGTAAGTAACTCCCCAATCTTTACATGGCTTAAATCTATAAATTCCATTTTATTCACAGCGAATCCTTTCCAGTAACTTAATCAATTAACGGCCTCACTGAATCTGAAGCTTAGATCGTATAACCACCTGATATTTACAGATTTTTTTGCTGAATCTTCAGGGCCATTTTAGACATTTCAAACTAGTTTTTACACATTTACGATGCGCCGATTAACCGACTGTATGCCACAGAATTTTACCGGCCGAATACTTAGCATTCCCTATGGTATACTCAGGCATCAACCCATCCGATATGGTATTCGGCGACCATATAGCTGTTGGGCGATTGTTTCAGTCGCCCTCCTTCTGCACTGTAAAATGCGAAGCCCAGCCTAGGGCCTTCAAAGACCACCAACTTTACCTAGACGCCCTTATATAATTCGCACAAGCTGTTCAAAATACAAACACTTAAATGTCCGTTCAACGCTGGGAGGAGAGGATATTTAGTCGGCCCTGAAAAAAAACCAAACACTTACCTCCAGCACGGTGTAATGAGGGTTTACGGGGCGATTCGGACTAAATCCACCTTCCAAAACGTAAGTAAAACCTAGATTCCCACAATAACCGACACACTTGGCGGTAGCGAAGGAGGCCAGCTGGCTGTAGGCTGGTTAGCTTCCACACAAACAAGCCAGGAACC
>NZ_JBGMEK010000223.1:0-1353 GCF_041447265.1 Microbulbifer epialgicus | reverse complement strand
TTTGAATTGCGACCTTAAAGGGGGCGTTCACAGTGGCATGCCAGCCCGATCCAAGGAGAAGCTAAAAAGGAAAGTGCTTTCTCACATGAGAATGTTACAAAAGAAGCCCGCGCGTGTAGCAGCCTACTTCCGACACGAATCAATTAGGTACGCAGCATAACTGAACTATTTGTCCGCCGGGTTAATACACTAGCCCCTAAACTTTCTGCATTGATATAGCGATTATCATACTGATTTGCATCATAGTAGCCCGTTAAGTAGGAATCACGAGTCTCATTAACAAAAGATGCCCGCAGGGCAAAGGTGTCTGTTACCGGTAAATTGATAACGCCTTTTAGCAATTGCTGATTCCAGCGGCCAGCTTCAAGGCCAAAGGAACCTTCAAACTCATCAATATTTGGCCTCTTGGAAATAACATTGATGGCCCCTACAGTAGAATTTCTTCCATAAAGTGTACCCTGGGGGCCACGCATGGCTTCTATTCGTTCGCTATCAAACATCATCGTCATGGCGGATTGTGGGCGAGAGGAGTAGATACCATCAAAGTGCAAGCCTACTGCAGGATCGCCAAATTCTGTTGTATTTGTAGAGCGCACCCCTCGCATAGAAATCACTGGCGCAGATTGAGAAGCCTCAAAGGCTATATCTACATTGGGAATTGTATTTCCCAGATCTCTTACATTCTTAATATTTTGGCGATCCAATTCCTCCTGGGTAAAGGCCGAAATCGCAACCGGAGTTTCCATCAAATTGGTTTCCCGCTTGGTTGCCGTAACAACAACCTCTTCAAGCGCCCAATCTTCTTGAGTTTCAGTTTCCTGCGCCCAAGCCGAAGCCATCGCTACATTGGTCATTGCAATAGCAAGGGCGAGTGGTTTTTTAATCGTCATTGATTCTCTCCAGTCTGCAGCAATAGGAAAGCCAGATTAAATTATGGCCAACCCCATAGGCCGTCGGCTGTACGGCGGCTAGATTAAAGTGTCAGATTGAGGAGTTCTGTGAAACTGAGATACGACAAAGCGGATTGCGATTAGGATAAATCGGACCAATAAGGCAAAATTTAGAATACCCGCAAACTAATGCCAAAATAGTCCAGGGGAAAGCAAGCCTTAGATTTCATTTTATCGTGTAAATAAAAAGGCTACCATTTACGGGATATGGCAACAAATTTTAAAAGAACTAATCAAGAAGCCCAATATTGCCTACTCGCAACAAAATATAGTAAAAATCCGCATTCTTAGAATGCGGAATTGCCCTCGGCCCCCTAAAAGGGGGCTATTGAGCCAGTCTTCTTAGAAGACTGACCGAGAGTTATCCCGCTTTACACTATCAGCGCAAATCCAACCGGGATTG
>NZ_JBGMEK010000222.1:0-1358 GCF_041447265.1 Microbulbifer epialgicus | reverse complement strand
ACCGCTTTCCCACAAGGTGCCTCATGCGAGAAACCGTATTTGAGTATATAGAGATAGACTACAATCGAAATCGCCTACACAGCGCCAATGGCTATCTCAGCCCTGAGGCGTTTGAGGAACAACTAGTCGCTTAGTGGTGTGTCCGTTGTTGATGGGTAGGATCAGACTCTACCCATTAGATAACCCGGCTTCGGTGCCCTTGGCCACCTCGCCTCCAAACTAAGCCTTATCGGATGTTTCTGTTCGTCAGCTCGTAGTTTGCTAGCAGCTTCCTCCCCACAAGACCTCACGGTATTGCAGTTGCCATTCGCTAGTAGTTAGCATTTAATGGAACCCGTTAAATGGTGATCTTCCTACAGGGGACTTTCACCCCATTAATCCACGCCCATGCTGGGCGTCTCAAATCAATGAATGGCGCCTCTGCGGGGCTGGACCTCCACTCCACGGCTTCGCCGCTGCGTTCAGGCCCATTATTGAGGCGTTATATGAAACACTACGAGAGAGAATTTAATGAAACTAGCAGATGAAGTTGTAGAAATATTAAGCTCTAACGATAGTGTATTGACCGAGGCACTGGTAAAAACAAAAGTTCTTTTGCATAAGATTGGCCACAAAGAACTAGTGGTGTGGGTGAACAAAGAGCTGAATGGATACAGTGAAGAAGATGAGCTTCCTGATTATCGAATAATTCCAGCCCAAGTGCTTGTATCCGCAACAAATGGGGCATACGAAGTAAGATCACATCCTGTACCGATGGCACATATTGACGAAAAGTTTAGGGATATGTGGGAGCAGGCTAAATTAACTCATTCACTTGCTGTGATTGAAAACATTGTAACTTCCAACGATGGTGACACACTTCAATCGCCAATCCCAATGGAAGCTAACGGAATGTTAGGTAAAGGATTGGCCAATTCTTATATGGTTCAAAGAGCTTGGTCTGAAATACCAGTTGCTGGTGTATCAAATATATTGATGCAAGTGGGATCACGTCTTTTGGATTTTGTTCTTGAGCTGAGTTCGGAGTTTTCCGATATAGAATCGGATAGAGACGTTAAAGAAGCAGCAGGAAAGTTTGATGCATCAAACCTCTTTAATAATGCAATATTTGGAGACAACGTCACCATATTATTAGGAACAGATAATACTCAAAAGGTAACTAACAGTATCGTAAAAAATGACTTCGAATCACTAGCGAGAACTTTAAAAAATAAGGGTGTTGCCGATGAGGACATTACTTTACTTAAAGACGCAATAGATATTAACCCGGTGGCTCTATAGTTCTGTATAATACTCAAATGGATATTATTGATGCAAGAAAATTACCCGCTTCCGCGCAGGAAGAGAAACGCCGAACT
>NZ_JBGMEK010000221.1:0-1364 GCF_041447265.1 Microbulbifer epialgicus | reverse complement strand
AGGTGTCCACTTGTTGATTGGTGGACACCTAAATTACAGCGTAGAACTTGGCTGAATAGATGGAATTACCGGACGGTTACGAGTATCGAGCAATGGCTTTTAATCGACAGGGCAAACACTCTCTAGCGAGGTAGTAAAGGCTCTCTTCATAAACTCAAACTGCTCATTGGTTTCCATAAGCTTACTGAGAGAGTTCCTTGCACTAAGAAATCGTTTCTTTTCGGCTTCCGTCATACCTTCATGATATAAGTACAACTTCTCAAATGGTTTCATGGCAGCTTTTTCCTGGCGATAAAATGGATCTTCTGTCATTGCCAGATCCACCTTATCTCTTATTGAACCATCTGGCATAATCTGAACCGATACACTAGGCACTAAGTTTGCAATCGGCCCGGTCAGATTAAGTACTTCCGGATTGAGCTTGCTTAACTTCTTGGCAATATAAACTTTCAGCTTGTTATTTCTGACTTCTAACTTCACAAATGGCTTAATGGTCTTGAATTTACTATTGTCTTCTTCAAACAATTTAACGGATGCCTCCAGCATCACCAGGCTCTGGGTATTCAAGAAACGTTCATACTCCTCCAGATGACAAGATGCTTGCACACATTGACTCAAGACAAAGACGAGAAATAAGGCTGGTATTTTCATTGTTCCGGTGATTATCCTTAACGTTTTTATATTGATTGGCCAAATCCATCGAGCAACCCACCCTGTTTATACACCAAGATATTTTAGTCGTCTTTTTACATATGATATTCTGCAGATCCACTTTTGAGGAATTCCCTGCAAATATTACGCGACATCCCTCCTTTTACAGGTTATATACGCCAGTAACCGATGAAAGGTTAGCAAGTGAGGCCTGTATCCCTCAGCCAAGAAGAGATATACTAAAAGATTAGCGGAGTACCGGCTTTTTCCCTCTTCCGGATTATGGCGCAGCCAGCTACGCGCCCCAAAAGCTGCAGTACATTGCCGAGCCAACCGGTCAACGATTTTCTTCCAGAATCATCACGGGTAAAGATCCGGCCCGCCTGCCCACTCTTCCTTGCCTTTCTTGATAGGTAGTCTTTATCCGGATATAAAGTAAGTAGTCGGCCCTGAAAAAAAACCAAACACTTGCCTCCAGCACGGTGTAATGAGGGTTTACGGGGCGATTCGGACTAAATCCACCTTCCAAAACGTAAGTAAAATATCCGCATTATTAGCCGGAACGGATTTGAGATCATAAAAATAGGTGAAAACGATTTTTTAGGGCACAAAAAAACGCCTCCAGCGCCCTGATCATCCATTTTCTCAAGTTCCAGGCACACGCAGCCATGAGGAGATTTATCGCATCACCCACTGTGCCTTTGAGGAAGTTT
>NZ_JBGMEK010000220.1:0-1398 GCF_041447265.1 Microbulbifer epialgicus | reverse complement strand
AGGAGCGCGCGCAGATCCGCTCAATGCGCAATACCTTCATGGAGGATTTTAGTGACCCTAACTGGCAAGACTCCTGGACAGTGACCGACAGCGCGCCATCGTATTTTTCGACCGATGGAATTTCGAGTGTCGGCCCCGGCGACGTGATTCTGGGTGATGAGACCAACAATAGTTTTTGGCGCCTGTACCACAGGGATCGAATTTCATTCGACCCGTCAAAACTGTATCGATTCGAGGCGCGCCTGTATTTAAATGCAACTGGCGATATGGATCGTCGGCTCTATTTGGGGGTTGCGGGGTTTGACTCATCGGGAAACCTCTGCAACGCGACGGGTGACAATAACATCGGCAACCATTTTTATCTTGCCGCCTCCGCCGTCACCCCGGCCGCTAAACCGGGATGGTGGACCTATGTAGGGTATTTTAAGGGGAATGCGGCCGGCGACGGTGTCTACAGTAGCGCACTGGGCGCCAACCATATCGGCAGTCCAGCCCAGCTGCAGAAAAATGTACGTTCCTTTAGTCCGCTGATTCTGGCCAATTACGATACCGGTAAGATTGGTCGCACTCGGTGCGATTATTTAAAGATCGACGTGATTGAGGTGCAGGACGGGCGCAACCTGCCGGTGATTCACTCCAGTGCCACGTCTATTACCAACGGCGGGGCACCGCTCACTGCCCAAGATAATGGCTCCACTGCAAAAATTAGCGTCGCCGCGCATACAGTGCAATTTGATTTTGGCACAAGGAGTTATAACGCCGGCAGTATCACCGGCTTGGCCTTCAGCCGTAAATACTACGTATATTGTGATGATCCCGGTTATACCGGCGGCGGTGTCACTTACTACGCAACCACCACCTATCCCAACCTGGCGGCAGGCACACACAGGCGCAATATAGGCACGATTACCACCCCTGCAAATGGCGGCGGTGGCACGATTCCCATAGATCCCTGGTGTGTGGACTATGACACCCTATTGCCAGATGGCCGCTATCTGCGCGACTTGATACCAGGTGATTTAGTTGAGTGTATCGATGTGCACACGGGCGAGCGCGGTAAATTCCCACTGCGCGCGATGGGTTGCGGTGAGGAGGCATGTTACAGCCTGCGCACCCCCGAGGGCGCGGAAATCTGGCAATCAAAATCAACCCCCATGGACCTGCCAGACGGCTCAATCGCGCGCACTCCGCATATGCTCGGCAAGCCGGTGTATGTGCTGTCCCACGGTGTGGCGACGCTGTCCACGGTTATCGAACTTCACGAGCTTGGTCCGCGGCGTGTACTGAAGCCCGACTTCGGCAATCGCATGTTCTTCGCCGGTCGCAAGCCGGAGCTGACCATCGCGACCCATAACACACGGCATAAACCCTAGGAGGCACAATGCCCAGCTTTTCCCC
>NZ_JBGMEK010000219.1:0-1428 GCF_041447265.1 Microbulbifer epialgicus | reverse complement strand
CCCTGTCTCAGAACAGGATAAAACCTGTGCATGTGGCTGCCAAAAGAATCTCGTTGATTACGACGCCATGAGCGCTTGAACTACATACCACCAATATATGAGGTGATTGTCGAGTTGCGGGAGAAGGGATAGCGATCCGCAGATGCAAATATGTGTCGATCGCTATAGCTTTTCTGATGGCCTTACCAAAGAGCATTTCGGGAAGAAGACACTAGAGATTATCGTAACGAGAATGCGTGACCTGGGTTCTTACTGACTCGTTACCCCTGCCTGCTGCTGCCCGACTACACGGCGCTCATGAGAAGGAGCATCGTCCTCTTCATCATGAATCGAAGCTCCGGCTTGCAGTGGTGGTTTCTCTACCGAAGCAATACCGATTGCTGGACCATAATCACAGCCAGCCGCTTCCTGCACACTAGCAATACATCAGGCCCACTTGTTACTGGCTTATCACCAATAAATTTAACCAGGACAGTGGGTGTAGTCATTGAAGAACTCCAGATTTAGAGCAAGAAGAAGTGGGGTAATAGGGCTTTCTACCACCGGGTAGAAAATGTATAATCGAGGATAATTTTTAAACAGTCTCATCTATCATAAATCACAAAATATGAGATTGATGCGGACAATTGACTGATTAACCACAAAATTACGGATTAAGTTAAAATGTTTAGATTTAAAGCACTAGTTATTTCTGCACTAATTTCCCTCCCCGTTACAGCTCAAGAAGATTCTTTTAGCTCTATAATAAAAAGAGTATATCCACAATCCAATGGGACTTTAGTGTTGACTTTTCATGATGACCCCCAAAGCTGTACAAGCCCAAGTACTCCAAACTACTACTATGTAAAAGTAGGGGAAAACGGTGTCACTCAAGAAGGATTAAACTTAATGTTTAGTACCGCTTTGGCAGCGGGAGCGGCTCAACAAAAGGTTTCAGTATATTTTGACACCAGCACTAATTCCTGTTTCATAAATAGATTGTCAGTTAATTACTAATCTCTCAAATATACCAATCAACTATATATGACCTTAAATTTATAGTTACTTTTTCCTCACCTCCAAACGGAAGCGTAACTTTAAATTTTTCCACCCTGTAGTAGATTAGACTTGATCTGACAGTTACCGGTTTTCTGAAGGTGTTCGTAAGCGGTACGCAAACTACATACTTTAATGAATAATGTGGTTCATGTACCGCTTACGTAATTTACCAGCAATTCTTGTTGGTTTTTCCGTATGACGATTTACAAAAACATGTGTTAAATTACCATATGCACATGCATTCTCCAGTCCTTCTTTAAAAATTGCGAGCGGTACATGAACCACATATTCGTAGAAAGTATGTAGTTCATGTACCGCTTACTCCGCTGCAGGGAGGGCCTTCGATACCTTCATCAAAACCTACGAGGGGAAATACCCGAAAGTTGTCGA
>NZ_JBGMEK010000218.1:0-1466 GCF_041447265.1 Microbulbifer epialgicus | reverse complement strand
TTACCGGAATCAATAGTATTGCAGCTGGTGAGGGTTCCGGTGATACCGATACCATCACCAGTAACCTGACTGATGACACAATTGAAGATCACAACTGGGCATTGGTGGGCACTAATCAAGTAAGCCATGCGGGCATTGTGATCGCTAGTGCGGAAGATTTCTATGGCGGCGGTAGCACCTTAAGTGGGGAGGTGAATAGTAGCGATACCTATACTATTGTCGACAGTAGTGGGACTCTCCGTATCGACGATATGTATTTCTATGAGCTAAGTCGAGTCGATGCAGGGGCAAATAATGCAGATATCGTGATTAGCCTGGCTGGTGATGACCAGTTTATAGTGAATGCGAACAGTGAGGTACAGGCCCACGGAATTACTTTTAAGGATATCGAAATATTTGATGCGGATGGCGGAAATAATCAGGTATTAGCGAATAGCTATTCCAACGGTTTAGTGTTAACCGGCAACTCTGGTGAAGTAAAACTTTATACAGGAAATTCTGAAGGAATATTGTTTAAGAGTATCAATGATGCTTACGCAGATACTCTTTATGGCACCAGTATGGGAGATGAATTCTCTATAGATGAAGTAGGCACAGATACTATTGTCACGGCATTAGGTATTGATTTTTGGACACTTGAAGTCGTAGATGCGCTTGGCGGAGTGGATAAGCTAAATGTAGATGAAGCCAATCTGGAAGACGGTAAGATAAATGGTATTACATTTGTTAATTTGAGCGATATCATTACTAAATACCTATCTTTAGGTGCTAACCAAGAGGGTGACTTTTATGTTCTTGGGGATGGTTTTGTTGCATCGAATACTGATGACGATTTAGAGAATGGATATGAATACAATTTCACAGGTGTAGAGTCAGTAAAAACAAATGGCTATGCGAAAAGTGTTACGGGCCTGCTGGGGGAAGATTGGATAGTAACTGGTGAGAAAACTGCGACTAATAACAATATTAGTTTTGACGGTGTAACCCTTCTTATTGCTAATAATGCTGGCGTTAGCGGTATTGATGGTTATGGTTGGGCTTTAACCGGAAACTTAAATGAAGTCGTGCATGCAGAAATTACGATTTCTGACGTTTTATCAGTTAGTGGTGGCAACGGTATTCTTAGCAGTAGTTACAGTGACAGCTACGCCTTCAACGCTGATGGCACTGAGGTGAAGGTTGACGACATGGTGTTTGTTAACCTGAATACCGTTAATGCTAATGGTGGCAACGATGCCGTGAGCGGTGCCACCAGCCATGGCTGGTCGCTGACCAGCAACCTCGATGAACTTATCCACGCCGGCGTCACCATCAGCGGTGCCGAATCCCTGAGCGGGGGCAACGGTATCCTGACTGGCAGTCAGAACGAAGACAGCGACAAATACACCTTCAGCGCCGACGGCAGCACAGTTCAGGTCGACGAGATGGTGTTTGCAGGTCTGAACACCATCGACAGCCGCGGCGCT
>NZ_JBGMEK010000217.1:0-1532 GCF_041447265.1 Microbulbifer epialgicus | reverse complement strand
CCAGCAGCTTCTTTTTTGCCGCTGGAGCCCTAGCCCGATTACAACCAATTGTTTAAAAACTCCTGTTTTTACAGCTTTTATCCGCTAGCGGATAAATATTCTTTATTTGGGGGCTCGAATTTCCGACATGTAGCATTCCACCAGCCACGAACATAAACATGTCGTAATTGCCTGACCAGACCCTGCCGGATTCTGCCCGCGGTGATCGGCTGTCGACTTCGCCAAGGACTTATCTGGCTCAAATTTTTAGCGCTGTCCCCACCGACGATCGTCAATAATTGAATCAGCCCATAACCTATGCTGGTGATATGTATCCAGCGGCTCAACACTTGTCGCGTCTGCTGCCAAGCCTCTTTTAGTCCCCACGATTGTTTCAATTCATGGAATAGAGTTTCTATCGCCCAGCGTCGGCTGTAGCTCTCAATCACCTCTTCCACTTTCAAACTGGTGTTTGTCGAGAGTAGCAATCGTGCCGCTTTCCAGCATTGCCTTTTCTCATCCCAATATTCGCACCAAACCGCACGTATCAACTGCCCACCTAAGAATCGTGCCATAAGCACCTTGCTGCGATAGCGTATCTTTTGCTCTCTTCCATGTAACCAGAGGGTAACCTCTGTTCTTTTCAGGTGTGCTATACGTCCTTTGTTATACGGCTCCCCATATTTCCTGTTGCGGCCGCGTTGCCCTGGTTTTCGTGGCGCCGGGGTGTCACATAGACGAGTGTCTATGCGAACTTGGCCAATTACCTCGAAGCCATAACCCTGCAAGCTTTCTATAAGGCTCCGACGCATGTACCAACTATCCATTAATATCCGCACTGATTTACCTAAAAACCGCTTATATATTGCGCGAATGAGCACTTGTGCTGCTCTCAGTTTGCCACTGTTGCCGGCACTTGGGCTCAGGCGATTTAATAGCGGAATGGCCACAAATTGTTGGGCGCCTCGCTTTACTACCAATGCCAGGCTGACGAAACACTGACCCCGTACAAACTTCGCTAAGTTCGGTTTGTTGCCATGCTGGTGATGAATCTGGCTGGCTGGTGCTTTTTTTGAGGCTCTCAGGGTTAAGGTATCATCGATGGCAAGGTGGATAACGTCGTCTCTGTGCAAGGAAATCAGTAACCTCGCAAACTGATTGACCAGTGCAAGCCATGACCACTTTCCTTTCTGCAACCACTTGTAGTAACTGGTCCAGTGATTGCGCATATCCAATATCAAGTAGGCTTCGGTCACAAAGCCCGCCGGTGTTAGCATTGCACCGAGCAGCAGCTCGATAAAAGTCCGAATTGATCTTGCGGGTATGCTTTGCGTCAGAAATGTAATCCAATCAAATAGTTCACGGGGGATGTTGCAACATCCTTTCGTGTCCATTACGACCTCCAGTTGTGTATTCAACACTTTTCTGGAGGCCGCGCCCTTTACGCCATGCCTTCGGCATAGCGAGGCGTAAAGGGCGCGGCGAAACTTTCTTCGCCTCTATGTCAAGCTAGTTTTTGTCCGTTTTTTGACCCATGAAACTCTAAACTCTAG
>NZ_JBGMEK010000216.1:0-1540 GCF_041447265.1 Microbulbifer epialgicus | reverse complement strand
ATACGATGAACCTGACACTGCAGGAGAGGGGCTGTTTAGTTCGGCCTAAATCCAGTGCCAGGCTGTTTTTTTACCGCCTGCAGCGCAGGTTATCTAAGCGTTAGTTGTACATATGAATATTGAGAATTTATATAGGAATTCGGCATCTCACCCTGATTGGGAAGGTTCTTTCACCGAGCGACTCCGTGAGTATGGTGAGTGGAATAGCAATGAATTCTGGAAGCTACACAAAGAGCTCACAGAGTTGGCTGGTGAGTTTTCGTCGGCTGAATCGATTCCGAAGGTTGTTGCTGCAAATATTGTTTCTCTCCAGAAGTCTGTATGCACTTCGTTTGCCGCTCACTTTAACGAAAACGATGTATTTAGTATCAAAGATATTAGCGATGAACAGCTTCATGAATATATGGAGAGATTTGATATGGTAATTTTAGGGGTATTTACAGGGCAAGTTTTACCGGAATCATCATTTGATGCAGTTAATCCATTACTTGAAAACAACTAACAAGTCAATCAATGTCGCCCCTTCGGGACTGGACCTCCGCACTGCGTGCTCCGGCCCATTATTGAGGCGTTACGTGCGATAAGGACATTTAATGAAAATTAGTTTCTTTACATTAATTGCTTTTTTGATTGTTAGCTCACCTGATATTTTTGCCACAAGCTTTGATTGTGAGAAGGCTTCTACCAGTTCTGAATTATTGATCTGTTCTAATAGGCGACTTGGATCTTATGATGAAAATCTATCAGCTGTCTATAAGTCTGTCATGTCGACATTTGCAGGGCGAAAGTCGTTGGAGATTAAGAAAGAGCAGATTAGCTGGATTAAAAAGCGGGATGATGCCTGTAAAGATGAAAAGAGTTGCATCTCGGCATACAAGCAACGCACAGCAGAGCTCAGAGAACTCTTATGGGGCGGGAGTGACTTAGAATCGTTTTCGATTGATAGGCAGTCATGTAGGGCAACTAAAGATCAGGAGATTCTAATAAAGTGCATTAAGTTGAATATTTACGATCCATGTGACGATGCTGGTGGTAAATGGGGGGCGGCACAATGTGGTTGGGCTCATAATATGATAGCTGAAAGAAGAATTGATGCTCTAGACACAGAGATTATTGAGAAACTAAGTAAAGCTGCTAATGGAAACGAATTAATAGAACGCTTTAAATCAACCTCAGCTGTGTGGCGCTCATATAGGGATTCACATTGCGCACTTATAAATGAAATGGATGGACTTGAAAACTTCAGTGGTTACCGATTACATATGGCATTCTGTAAGCGCCGGTTAAGTGAAATGAGAGTGGTCGAACTAGAAAAAATCTATGCTAGTTCTGAATAAAAACGTAACAAGCGGCTGCATTTCGTTCCGGCCTGCGGCCTCCACCGGACTCGCTTCGCTCGCCGATGAGCCGGGCGCTAAGTTTTATACACAAGTTTTTCCAGTTTTATTATAAAAATCAATGAGTTACAGTTTTGGCATAGTAAGAGCTACAGATTTGGATGGGTAATTATGCAGGACTGGGTCATGGACGAAGTGAAAAA
>NZ_JBGMEK010000215.1:0-1558 GCF_041447265.1 Microbulbifer epialgicus | reverse complement strand
CGTTTTCAAATTTACGAAGGAAGTATGAATGCCGATAGGCTGATTGACTTTCTTAAGCGATTGATCAAAACAGCGGGGCGTAAAGTTTACCTCATTCTGGACAATCTTAGGGTACATCATGCACGATTTGTTAAAGCTTGGCTGGCAGAGCACGAGGATGAGATAGAAATTTATTATTTACCATCATATTCACCTGAACTGAATCCAGATGAGTATTTGAATTGCGACCTTAAAGGGGGCGTTCACAGTGGCATGCCAGCCCGATCCAAGGAGAAGCTAAAAAGGAAAGTGCTTTCTCACATGAGAATGTTACAAAAGAAGCCCGCGCGTGTAGCAGCCTACTTCCGACACGAATCAATTAGGTACGCAGCATAACTGAACTATTTGTCCGCCGGGTTAATAATGCGCCTATAAATCTCTTCACGGTGAACAGGCAGGGATTTAGGGGCGTTTATTCCTATCTTTACTTGATTCCCCTTAACCTCCAACACTGTGACCGAGACATTTGCTCCAATCCTTAAGTTTTCTCCAGTGCGGCGCTTTAAAATCAACATGCTCATTTCCTATTGATACTTAAACAATGGGTGGTCTTTCTGCGGTGGGAAAGATTGGGAAGTAACGTCTGAAGAAAGTGAGAGGAGGTGCACGAGAACGGTAGGCGTAGAAGAAGAAAAGGTGGGCGCAACGCTGCCAGAGCTTGAGGACACACTCCAAGCTGCTGAATCTACACGACTTTATTGAAGACGAGCGGGTTTCTAGCGTATTATCCACTGAGCCACTTTGATAGTTTGGTTATCAATTTGGTTAGCTGGCCCCTGGTGTTCGCAGCACCTTGGGTCAGCGCCTTTTACTTATTCTTATGTCACGCTACCGTTCTCCTTTGAGGGGGTGGGTCTTTTAAAAAAATTTAGCTCTCTCGGGTCTTTTTATTTGTCAGCCTATTCAGGCTGACTCTATTACGACCAAAATATCGATAAATATCTATCAATTTTACGCAGCTTTGACATGGAAACAAACTTAATAAAATCCAATAAGATCATTTTCATGCCTATATTTTTATGTGTTTCCGCTTAGAAAATCCCTAGTTGCCTATTAAGAGTTGCAATTCAAGTTGGTATCCTTCTGTTGTCTTTGCGGCGGAATTAAAATAGAAAATTCTCAATGCCATCACTTGAAGAGGTTTCTTTATAGGAGCCAGAAGCATTTTCCGATAGCCTAAATATCTCCTTGGCCTTGGGAATATTGCCGAGATCTCTACAGCCATTATCCACACTTATGCTTACGACAGCCTCGGCCGCATAGACAGCCGCAGTGTCAATGGCACAGAGGAAGCCAGCTGAATATACGACAGTGCCGCCAACGGCAAAGGCCTGCCCACACAGGAAAGCCGCAGCGATGCCAACTATGCGCGCAGCTACAGCTACGATGCCCTGAGCCGCCCCTACAAAGTCACCACTGCCATCGACGGCGAAGACTTTGTTACGGTCAACCACTTCGACAGTAATTACGGCCGCCTAAAAGGGCTCAGCTATCCCTCCGGGCTGACCCTGCAATACGG
>NZ_JBGMEK010000214.1:0-1570 GCF_041447265.1 Microbulbifer epialgicus | reverse complement strand
CTTGTGTTTGATGATGCGATCATTAGTATGGATCATGGGGTTTATCCTTGGTTTTGCTTTTAGGCTTAGGCACCTTCATCAAAACTGGTAAACCCCTCTTTTTCAAGAGGATGTGTCAGATTTGGTCTGAACTAATCCAACTATGGTACCCCCTCATAGGCTTCACTATTTGTGCTTACTCTTGAAAAATAGGTCCACTCTAACAGTCATCCCTCTCGTACTATTGATACTCGCAGCCGCCATCCTTACCTTCAGCCTTGTAGGCGGAGGACTATGAGGGTTGAGCTAGCTATATTTCCACCGGTTCTTATCGAACGGGATTTTAGTCCTGGCTGGAACTTGGCAAAACCCATAGCGCTTACTATCGGCAATTCCGAAAATCTAAAAAATTTGGGGATTGAGCACAATATTATCCGGCAATCGTTTTGATCTCCACCAAGCGCTAACCTTGGTCCAACTGGAGGTTTGATCCTACCCACATTTAGTAGACCACAAACCAACTCCTATCTTAAAACGTAAAAGTTTACCCTCAGATATTCATAGTACAAAGCAATAACTGAGAGCCCTTAATCTATCTAAAAAAGCATCATTTAATACCCAAAATAACAAACATTAACACATGTTCATATCCTTTAACTCACGGTAAAGTTCACATATACCGACCGTCTTATCAGACCATTGAGTGTTGACTTAGTATTCACACTTATCTGAAAAATCGCATTAAGTGCTTTTTCTATGAGACGGTATCTACCGAAAAATAAAATGGTTAATCATTGTTCACTATTATCGAATCCTTTACGGATAAAATGGTAAATATTCATGGTTTTATTCATTGATGATCCCCTTAAACTGACAAGTCATAAACCAAGGAGATCTAAATTGTTTGGGTGACAGAGTTAGGCTAAACAAAGATAAATTAATGACATCCAAAATAGTAAATCTAGTGTGGATTCTGGATTAAACTGTATTTTTAATTAGAAAATAACCTTAGGATTTTTTGTTAACCCAACTGAATAACATTATCTTTGCCATATCAACGATCCTAAACGAAAATTATCAGGAGCTGCTAAAAAGATGAAGAAGACTCTTCTTTTCTTATTAATAATACTTGTAATAACATTTTCTTCACCTTTAGCCCGGACAGAAACTCTTTATGAGCGGGAAGTTGTCAGGCGGTGTTTAACTAGCTGTAAAGATATTTACCACAAGTGCATCCGAGATAATGAAAGAGATCAAAACACCTGTGTTGCAGATCAAGGCCACTGTAATATTATTTGTCGAGAAGACAACAAAGTAGATTTCTATTTTGATAAGTTCGATTCGGAATACGATTCCGGATACGATAATTACGATTATTAAGTATAATAAAAAAAGCGGGCACCTACTCTCGTCATTTTTTAGCTACACATTGAATATCTATGAAAGCATTTAACGAAGGCAACTGCTCTCGACATGGCGCCCCCCTGCTTAAGACAGCGCTCTCAGTTAATGGACAAGGAGTATCCACGGTAGTGTTCAGAATTCTGTGTCATTTCTTTACCATTAACAAAAAAGAGATGACCCATGACCA
>NZ_JBGMEK010000213.1:0-1670 GCF_041447265.1 Microbulbifer epialgicus | reverse complement strand
TCTGGAACTGTCAAACTATGCGTGCCTCCCCAGCAAAGCTGGGGGGTCTCCCATTTTTACTAGAAGACAATTCATAAGGGCAACTCTAAAAATTGCGCTTTCCTGTATTTTATCGTCCTGAAGCTCCCATGAATTGGTGCTGACGGATACCAAAAAAGTAATTTATAGAGGTGCCTATAACTTACACCTGATAAAATACAGACTCTTCAACAAAATCTCGTCCACTAGCACAAATAATCTCCTCATGAGCACAGCAAGCGCCTTTGATAGCCACGCCTTCGTTACTATCATTCTTGATGCCAAGCTTTGCGAGCTCATTCACGACGAAATCTGACATCCTGGTGACTGCCCCTGCCTCATCCGACTTGACGAGGAGCCAAGCATGGATGCGGCTCACTTGCAACACGTCGTTCGAACCCGCGACGACTTCGGGGTCGCCCTCGACTGCGGCCCCAACCTGCATATCGACGGCAGTTAAGAGCCCTTCTCGTTCGCATTTACGCGACCAGAGCGACGGCGCGAAGGCAACCCTGACGCTACCATGGCGGCTACCGTGATGCTCATTAACTAATTCGCGCATGCCCGAAATAAGCCGGGCGAATTCACTTCGCCCCACAGTATCGGGAAGCTCGGAAACATTGATCGCGTATTGGAATTGCGCTGGGTAGCCAAGTCCTAGTTGCATCCAGCTCAGTACCATTTATCCATTAAGTATCTATTGCGTTTAAGACTAACTGATTCTATATCCTAGAATCTTTTTAATATCAGGCGTGGGGCTGTCCTTATTTTGTTGAAAAAAACGTAGCCTAAGTAGGCTATCGTGCCCTCTCCCTTCGCATCGGAAGCTGCCTTGATCATTAGGCACCTGATCCTACCCACCAACAACAGACACTCTTTTAAACAATAAACTACCCATCAGAGGTGCCCTGTGACTAGTCAAGCCAAACCAACCAAAACCACACGTGAACAATACTCCGAGGAGTATAGATAAGATGCACTAACGCTGGCGACCAAGGTGAGCGTATCGTTGCTGTTAAGCAGCTTGGGATACAGCCTTCCCAAATATATAGATGGTGAAGTAAGGCTAGGTTGCATCAAAGCCAAGGTGATGCCGAGAGAGAGTTGTCCATAGAGAATGCTCGCCTGAAACGACAGCTGGCTGAGCAGCGGCTTTCTTAAAAAAAGCTGCAGCGTACGTTGCAAAGAGTCTGAAATACAGCCAAGTAAGTGCCTCCTGGCGTATTGACGAGACCTATATCAAAGTTAAGGGCAAGTGGGTATACCTGTATCGGGCAGTCGATAAATCCGGGGAAATTGTTGATTTCATGCTCTCAGAGACCCGAGATGAAGCCGCAGCAACACGTTTCTTTGAGCAATCCATAGGCATCAAAGGGCTGCCAGAGAAGGTAGTCTTAGACAAAAGGAGGCAATCTGGCGGGCCTGACCAAGATCAATATCTACCTGTTCCTGATGGGATTCTGGCTTTCATTCATCGATAGTCTGCAGGTCGAATATCTCAACAATATTGTTGAACAGGACCACCGGTTTATCAAACGCATAACCAAGCCTATGATGGGCTTTAAGGCTTTAAGGCCTTCCATTCAGCGACTGCCACTCTCGATGGGATTGAGACTGCTCACATGATCCGAAAAGGACAGCTGGGACAGGAA
>NZ_JBGMEK010000212.1:0-1756 GCF_041447265.1 Microbulbifer epialgicus | reverse complement strand
GTCCTCCGGGTTTAGGCTGAGAAATCGACAAAATGAAAATCGATCGCGTATCTGATATTCCAGCTCATCATCCGATAGGTTATATAAATGCTGTAATACAAGTGCCTTGAACATCAGTACCTTATCAAAGGGTCTTCTTCCAGCATTACTCTTTCTTGGAAGTGTGGGGATTTTATTCAAAGTACTCCGGAAGTCCTCCCAGTCAATCAACTTACGAAGAGCAACCAGTGGATCACGTTCATTTAGCTTGCGATGGCGGTCATCAAGACCGAAAAAACTCGGCTGCATTTGACAATAACCTTTACTAGTGAGCGTTTAGATTATTTTACCGGAAATTAGTGAATTTTTAGAGGTACCCTTAAGCGATCGGGCGAGCATCAAGCCAGTTCCCTAGCTGGCGCACTCATCACCCCAATTTTTGATGAAACGCGAACAAAAGAAATGGGAGAGGCACTCAAAGTAGTATCCAACCATTGGAGAGATATAATATCAAAAACCTCCACACACTCACCCATTGATGTTCTAAAATTGATCAAAAGTGATGAAGAGCCAACAGAAATATTAAATGAAATAGATAAAGAGTTGTTGGGGTCGTTTAAAATGTATCGAGAAAATGTAAAAAATGAAAGTATGGCGCCAACAGAAAAGCAAAAAAAAATATAAGAAAAAGAGGATCACCCATAGGGAATTGTTCAACTTCTATAGATGTTGATCAATACAAAAAAGTCGATAACGCTCGAAGAGTGATTAGCTGTATAGCCCAGAAAATATACCAGTTAGACCAAGGTAAGATAATTACGAATAAAGAAAATTTTCGTGCCGCTGCTTTTGATAATTTTGTGTCAACATATAAGTATTGCGTTTACCCATTGGATCTAGCCATTGAGCAAGAAAGAAACAGAGAGGCAACTGAATACTTGCCAGGGATTTATTTCATAAATATATATACTGAAGCGGAGCTAAAAGCTGCCTTTTACTAGTAGATTTATGAAAGGTTAATTATCAAAGCTGCCTACTATAGTGATACACTCCCAACTGATAATTGAGCCATTTGATAATATTCTTAAGCTGCCCTTCTGGGCCAAATTAAGCGGACCGGCCAATCGATCAATAATGACGAGAAATACTGTAGTGGCCTAATCCTTCCGGACACTTCGCTAAGATGGTAAATCTACCAAGCGAGGTGAAGTATGACAACAAAAGGTGCACGTCTGCATTTCAAGCCGGAATTCAAGAAAAACGCCGTAGCCCTAGTCTCCGAGCAAGGATACTCGATTCCTAAGGCTGCTGAGGCTGTAGGAACCACTGCCAACAATCTGAGACGCTGGATAAAAGAGCTGAAACTGAAAGAGAGCGGAGTAAGGCTGGATGCCGGCGAGCGCGCTGAATTGGATCGATTGCGACGCGAAATCAAGCAGTTGCGTATGGAGAAGGAAATCCTAAAAAAGGCCAGCGCCTTCTTTGCGAAAGAAATGAAATAAAGTACAACTTTATCAAGAAGCAGCAAGACAGCTTTCCAGTTAGGGTGCTCTGCCGGGTAATGCAGGTAAATAAGAGTTGCTATTACGATTGGTGTCGCCGTTGTGATAGCTCAATAGATAGCCAGACATGGCAACTATGCCATCGTTTAAAGGCCTTATTTGCAGAATCCCGACAGAGTCTCGGAAGTCGTCGGTTAATGAAGCTGTTACGTAAAGAAGGCTTTGAAGTCGGGCGCTATCGAGTCCGCAAGCTAATGAAAAAGCTAGGCTTGGCA
>NZ_JBGMEK010000211.1:0-1805 GCF_041447265.1 Microbulbifer epialgicus | reverse complement strand
TCTGGAACTGTCAAACTATGCGTGCCTCCCCAGCAAAGCTGGGGGGTCTCCCATTTTTACTAGTGACGGCCAACATACACAAATAGGCACATCTAATGGAAATCGACAAGATGAGAATAATAGAACATTCTGGATAACCAGCTGGACTTGACCACAACAAATCTTATCTGCTTAGCGATGACCATGGGGGTAATTTTCGGTCAGTCGCAATTGTAGAAATTAGTGGCGCAGGCGGAATACGATTTGAGCTAAATACCTGAAGGAAGTAAAATATTTAATCGCCGGCATATAGTAGCTCAGACTTGATCTGACAGCTAGCAGTTTTTCAGAAGTTGCTTTGTCAAGTCAAGTTCAGTTTTCGAACTCTCCCCTCCAGGGCCGTTGGAAGCCCTTCCTTTTACTGAAAAGAGGGAAGGAAAAAATTCACTGCGCTCGGGACCGCATGAGGCATGAATGCCAATTACGAGCTTACAGGGATGTATTCACAGCGCGTCGCAAGTGCAGTGTATTCTTTCCTTCTGACCCAGTAGTAAGTCCAAGAAGCAGCCAACTGACACTATTATTATTTAATCCCCCAAAGCTGTGCTATACATAACTATAATAAAGCTGTCATTTAGAGCCAAAATGAGGCTTGACGACTAGCAGTTTAGTGCTAGAGTCACTCAAACTATTTTATTGTATATACCCCAACTAACGGTCAATTTATGATTTATTTGTTTATGCATGCCACCGTTAAAGACTTTGACAAATGGAATCAGGTTCTAGCAGATTTCGAGCCAAAACTAAAGAATATGGGAGCTACTGCCACTTCAGTCTATCGTGAGGTAAATAATCCTAATGATGTGACTGTTATTCATGAGTTCCCCTCCAAGGAACAAGCCAAAGCGTTTGTCACCAGCTCCGAGCTTCATGAAGCGAGGAAACAATCTCACGTAATTGGCAACCCCAAGGTTTGGTATACTGAAAAGCAATAATAAAAAACAAGACTGCTAGCTAGAGACTCTAAAGTTAACCAATAAGAATAAAATCAATTTAATTAAACCAATAAAACACTCTGCAATTCCAGGGACATGGATATTGGGTGCACAGCCATCTACAGGTTCAATTTCAAACCAGGTTAGCGGCCCTATATTACTCTAGAGACTATCCCCCAAGCGCAGCCGCCTCCTTATAAATTCGTACATCCTGATTAGTCTTATCAACATGTTTGTTGAAAAGTTTGAGGCCCGCCCCAGACAAGTAGTCAGCAGCCGGAAGATCCAACCTGAATGGGTCTATTGCTTTTCCATCTTTATGAATTTCATAGTGCAGATGCCGACCTTGGACCCTGCCTGTAGCCCCCAAGAAGCCTATCACCTGACCCTGTTCTACTTTCACACCAGATTTAATGCCTTTGGCATAATCGTTTAGGTGAGCATATATAGTTTGAACGCCTGATTTATGGCCAATTCGAATATAATTTCCAAAGCTGCCAAAGTAAGAAGCCCTCTCTACTATGCCATCTCCAGCGGCAAGGATAGGGGTTCCCAATGGAGCACCGAAATCCAATCCTTTATGCATTCGTGTATAACCCAGAACTGGGTGTTTACGTCTACCGTAATATGAAGATAAACGTGCATTCTTGAGCGGGGTTTTCATTAGAAAACTCCTGGAATTTTTCCCATTAGGGTGGAAGTAATCAACCCTTCCAGATTTATCACCTTGATATCTGTAAAGACTAGAGTTTAGAGCGAGCCAGACCACCAGCAGCTTCTTTTTTGCCGCTGGAGCCCTAGCCCGATTACAACCAATTGTTTAAAAACTCC
>NZ_JBGMEK010000210.1:0-1819 GCF_041447265.1 Microbulbifer epialgicus | reverse complement strand
TTGAACGACCTGGGACTTCCTGTAGCTCCCATACGCTGGGGTATTTGGCTGAACTGTACGGGTCACACTGATAAACCCCCTCTGGTATACAGCTCTCGAATGGCTTATTACCTAGCCATGGGCGCTCTACGGTATAGAAAGTACGGTCACCGACACATAGCCGGCCCAGAGTTGCTTCTGAGCCATAAGCAAATCGCGTTAATGTGAGCATGATTATCTCGAGAGTGGTTTTACTCGAATACCCATCCAGGACTCTGGATAACCCATGAACTCATAATCGTCAGGGTGGACAACAAGGTATTCCAGTTTGAATTCATTATATTGAGCCCACCTGTACCAGCGCTTGCTTATATTGAGTAAGCGCAGGAGTGGAGAGTCTTCAATCATTTGAAGTCCCAGATTTCAGGCATAAAAAAACCGGCTGGGGGGCCGGTTCAAGAAAGGATGATCGCTGCATGAAAACCTTGGCAGCTTCGCATATATTAGTGCCTAGGCACCTAGGCGTCAACAAAATACTGTACATATTAACAGACTGTATATATAACCATTTTTAATAAGGCTTCTGAGAACCCTCACTAACACAGCAATTTTAATTCGAGAAAAACCCTCAGAACCTGCTTAAATCCCACACTTGATATGATTACTTGATAACTCACTGCAAATATTCCTCGTAAATGCAGGGTTTTTCTACCGATAATTAGTACGAACAGGTTGTAACTTTTTCTTCCTGCAAGCAATGGACTCTAGTAATATTGAGACTCCTTTAAGGAACACAATAAACAAAATTTGGATTTATCATGAAAAATTTTAGCATTGCATTATTTGCCACTTTATTGGCATTTTCATCTATTACATTCGCTGTAGAGAAACCGGCACAAATGACTACCGCAGCAGCGTCAGAAGAAGACGATAAGGAAGATACTAACGAAAGAAAATGTCCCTTCCCCTATCCTAACTGTCAAAAGATGAAGTAAATAATAATGAGCCCGCTTCAACGCGGGCTTTCTTTAGTTGACTTTTGTTGAACTAAATGTACAGACTCAACACTTGCCTCTATTAGTTGATTCATGTTTTCAACCCAAGCTTTAGAGCGCTGAACTTTCTTACAAATAAATCGAATATCCCAACGGTAGTAATATCGAAGCCAAAACACTAATCCCTCAAGCTCAGCTTTTTCCTGATCCCTGCGTCGGCTCACTGCATTCAGATATGCAAGCACGGCCGCATCAGTAAGCTCTGCGCGATTTACATTTATCGGCTCTGGGCTCTCTCTATTCCCTGATACCATTTCCCGGCTGAATGCAGACATACGGGGCCAGGATACAGAATCCCCTGCTCTCTCTGGATAGGCTCGGGACCATTCCCACAATAAGTCACGTATTGCTATTTCTGCCATGCTACCCGCCCCATTATTCCCTGCTGTGCCCTCAGCTCCAGCTCCAATTCAGCTAGCGCATTCCAAGCTTTATGGGCCTTGTGTAACAACCCCGTTTCGGGGTCTTTTGTTTCGTGTCGCTCTTTCAGGTGGTGACGCCATAGCGCATCCCGATAACGCTGCCTACCGTTCGGCACTTGCTGCCAGCCACCCCGAGTATATTTAGTCGCCCCGAATGTTCCCACTTCAGCAACCGCCATTAATGCCAGGGAGAAATCATCAAGCACCCCGGCCATGATTTTTCCCTCGTCACATTTCGCCCCTGGTTCGTGGGGGTCTTTGCCGTTCGGGTCACGCTCCATCGCTTCAGTCATGATTGCTCTCCTCACACTGTATAAACTTCACGGCGCCGGGCGCTGGTAGTGCCTGGCTCTAAGTTATCAA
>NZ_JBGMEK010000209.1:0-1839 GCF_041447265.1 Microbulbifer epialgicus | reverse complement strand
TCGTTCAGAATGGACGCTTCATTATCAGAAACTTGAAAAGGTTTAGGTGTACGCATAGAAGATACATTATACGGACAATTCTCCATTAGTTACATTACTTTCCGCATGGACCACTAGAGTAATTTTGTGCCAGTAATGACTAACATGATGATTGATATGTTTATTCTGGTTAGAGTGATTTCCCATTCTTGGGATATGTTGACAAATGATATGATACAGCTTCTTTTGAATACGTTGTTATACCACTATCAATATTGATTAGCCTACTTGCTATCGAACAAGGAGTGTTTCTTGGAATTTGAAGCGTATTACAAGTCTCTAGGGTTGAAGAGTTATCCATTTTCAAAATTCACAGCTGAAGCCGAAATGGATAAAGCCGAAGAAATCTATAAAAAGCCTTCAAATTACTCTGTCATTAATGAGTTGATTTCTGGAAGTTCGATTATCATCTCCGGCGAGCGCGGCTCTGGAAAGACCGCACTAAACCTCGATATAGGAAGAAGGAAAGACACGAAGGATACGCTTCTTGTACGGCTAGAAGATTTTTCAAAGCTTGCAGAAAACTACAGCCATGATGATGTATACAAATTCATAACCGAAGTAATTGCAGGACATTTCTTCATAAAAATGAGTTTTAGCCCTAATGTTCTCTGGAAGTATGATAATGACGAAAGAATAGATCTTTCAATGTACTTGAGCGAATACGTCCCCACATCAACCAAAAATCAGCTGAAGGAACATATTAAAATAATACAAAATGGGTTTCTTAAAAGAACTGGAATAAAATTGTATAATTTGTTCAGAATAATTCTTAATTATGGCATGAAAGCTGCAACTAAAGCAGTTAGCGATGCAATTACAAAACATTTTTCCGCTTTACCTGAATTTGATAGTGGCGATGCAGAGTACTTTATTAAACTAGAAACTGAGATCGACGAAACATTTACTCTAGAGGATAGAAGTTTCCACTATTTAGATAAGCTTTGTAAGTTAATCCTAAAGTCTAATATTAAACAGATAGTTATACTTATTGACAAAATTGATGAAGATCCAAGATTTAAGAATGATGCAGAAAGAATCGCGAAGTATATTGAAGGAATCGCTTCAAACAATAAAATTATGATAAACGATAGTTTTAACGTGGTTTTATTCACTTGGTCGACGCCATTTAATTCTATCAAGTCCAACATAAGAACACAGAAAATCAGTTTTCAACCTCTTTCTTGGACGTCAAAAGGACTAAGAGAAGCTGCTGGGAAAAGACTATCGGCATTTTCGAATAACGAAACTAAAAAACTAGAATCAATTTTTGAAGAAAATTCGTATGATGCGATTAATGAACTAGTGCTGATGTGCAACGAAAACCCACGAGATTTTTGGCATTTGCTTGACAAATCAATTGTTTCGCAGTTTGAGTTAGACAGTGGCTCAAAAATAACGGCCAAAGCTGTACATTTAGGTATCGAGAAATTTGTTAAGCAATTTAATTATTATGAATACTATCCACGAAAAGCGAACGCACGAGCCGATTCTATGGATATATATTCATATATCAAACACCTTATGAAGCTTGATTCAAACGAATTTACTAAGAACAAACTAAAGGATGCCGCAAAAACTGGCGGTTCCACAAATAACTATGTCGTATCCATGGAGAACATGGGACTAATTAAAAAAACTGGGGGTAAGACTAGTCAGGGTGGCGTAATTTATGAAATACGTGATCCAAAAGTTCGATATGCAAGAGAGAAAGAAATAGCGATATCGAGAGCATAACAAGTGACTATGGTTCTTCGTCAAGCTTTTAAGTCATATTTTCATCCCAGTATGTGTTGTTTT
>NZ_JBGMEK010000208.1:0-1841 GCF_041447265.1 Microbulbifer epialgicus | reverse complement strand
ACCGCTTTCCCACAAGGTGCCTCATGCGAGAAACCGTATTTGAGTATATAGAGATAGACTACAATCGAAATCGCCTACACAGCGCCAATGGCTATCTCAGCCCTGAGGCGTTTGAGGAACAACTAGTCGCTTAGTGGTGTGTCCGTTGTTGATGGGTAGGATCAGACGACCGCCTAGCTGTGCATAGTTTGATTGCGGCTATGGCAACTTTAATCTCAAAAGCGGTGAAGGTGGGGAGATGCCAAACCTTACAAGTGCATCGATTCAGCGAGAATCGCCTCTTATCGTAAAAAGCAACAAATGCTATTTTTCAAACTTTATTCCTAACAATATGGAACTTTCATCTCATGGCTATTTGTCAGTTCCTCCGTAAAGCTTAAGCCTCCACTTGGTCATAAACCTATAGATATAACGTTAACTTTTTAAGTGTCAGGACAGCACTGTTGATTTCTACGGTATAGAAAAATCCAGTAAATTCAAGCAGCTGAATACCGAAAGTATTGGCGTATAAAAATTCGTTGTACCCCATAAGGAGACGGCGTAGCCATTACGTGGGTGTTTCAGATTGCATCACTATAAAGTAAAGGAGCTACTGATGAAGACATTAACCCCCATCGCCGCAGCCATGTTAATGGCATTGAGCGTAAATACGAGCGCGAATAATAATACCGCGCTGTTATTTCAGCTTGGAAACGGCAATATGGCCGATGCGGATCAATCAGACCCACCTATTCACAATAATTTAATTGTGCAGACCCAAATTGGGGGGATTAATAACTCAGGGGCATTTCAAACTACCGGCACAAATAATAGTGTGACAATACAATTGCAAACTGGTGAATCAAATTTTGCTCGATCCTTTCAAACAGTTGGCACTTCGCATAGTAGTAGTTTGGCCAATCAAATAGGCTCTTCGAACTCAGCCGTAATTAACCAAGATGGAGCCACTGCAAGCAGTGCATTGATCAATCAAACAGGCTCTTTGCATAGGGGCGCAGTTTTTCAAAGTCCGGCCACAACAAGTAGTGCTTTGCTTAATCAAATAGGCTCTCTACACATGGGTATCGCTACCCAATTTTCAACCACAGAAACTAGCGCTTTGCTTAATCAAGCAGGCTCTATGAATATAGGCTCCACTTTTCAATCTAATACCACGGCAAGTAGAGCTTTGCTTAATCAGGTAGGTTTTTCGCACAACGCTACCATTAGTCAAACTAACGTTACAGCAAGTAGCGCCTTGGTCAATCAAGTAGGATCTATGAATGGTGCAACTATTGCCCAAACGGGCGCTGCTCTCAGCCTTGCTTCAACCACCCAGGTAGGCGGTAATAATATGCATAACACGATCCAAACCGGTACTGGTCAAATCGCTATAGCCGTACAGATAGGTAGCGGCAATATGGGCATGATTACCCAGTAGCAGCTTTCTCCTTCCCCTGGTACGCTCCCTCAAAATTACTGAGGGGTCGTCATGCGCCTATTGCTACTAATCATCCTATCCGCCGCTCTGACCGGCTGTCTTGAAGTAGAAGCCAATTCAGCTAGGTCTGCCGAGGAAGAGGAGATTCTCACCTTCGTGAAGGTGTTAGAGCCATCAGGGCATAAGTTGGTACGTATTATATTCGACAACTCCGCTGATGAAGATAGTAAAGAAAAAGAGCAACTTGATGACCTTGTGGCTATGGGCTGTACCTATGAAGGTGCTAATCCCAAGTATTACTGTCTAGATATCCCCCCCCGAAATTGAGTTTAACGTAGAAACCCACGTCCTACGGACGTGGTCATGAGTGACTGGCTTTGCCTGTTACGAGTGAGGTGGCTCATGTTACACCTAGGTTCGA
>NZ_JBGMEK010000207.1:0-1856 GCF_041447265.1 Microbulbifer epialgicus | reverse complement strand
TCGAACCTAGGTGTAACATGAGCCACCTCACTCGTAACAGGCAAAGCCAGTCACTCATGACCACGTCCGTAGGACGTGGGTTTCTACGTTAAACTAAAAATACACATTCAAGCTTTCATTATAAATTCTATTAAAATTTAGCCGGAAATGCCATAGAAAAAAGCTTACATACATTGACACGTCCCTTTTCTCCAACCAAAGGTAAAGAGACAAAACGTTTTATCCCAACACATTACCCAGAATGCGCTTCTCGATTGCTTCCCTCATAAATGATCATGCCGGCAATGTAATTAATCGCCCCTAGCAATTCGGCCACGCAGCGCTTAAAATTTGACAAACGACGACTTTCGTGAATTTTTTTGATCGCCTGAAAAGCCATACCGCCATCGATATCCAATAGCTGGCTAACACGCTGCATAGGTTGGTTTCCGAAACTTTGCCCGGTTCCGTGCCACTCCTCACCCCTGCCGCGAGGGGTGGTGCCGGCAGTGCTTGGAACCACACGCAGGCACTCACCGGACTGGCCGCGCGGTATCTGCTTAATCTCTCCACCGCCGGTCAGAAGCTCCCCTATTTTGCTATCGATATTTACCTGGACCTCAGCTTGGGGGCAGTTGGTTAGAGTCACGTCGCCTCCCCTCTGCAGCACTTCCAGATGCCCGACTGGCCACCAACGGCAAGACCGACCCGCATTGTCATTGCTCTTGAGAACAACCCCACACTTCACCAACTTATTCAACGCGTTGCACGTGTCACTGGTACTGTCATCTAGGTAGTGCGCAATATCAATCGTGGTTGGGCCATTTTACTCATAGAACCTCTGCTCGTCCCTAGCGCCATAATGACGAGCAAAGTCGCGGACGCCCCCATACACACTTGCCTTTATCGCGGTTAAAATCTACTCGGTATCCATCGTGCTTTCTTTACCGGCCGCGGATACACCCACACCGGCTTCAATGCTATCTGACAAAGGGAACAGCGCGCAGCTCTGGAGGACGGAGTAGTTAAGAAGCGTTTTCGGTTTCGTGACCTCAAGATTAAGGCAATCTCTGATTTTGAGGGTGACACTCAGCGCTCCCCTGGGCATAACACAAGGTCCATGGCTGAGCGCTACAATCGCACTCCGGACCAAGTAGATACACTCGATAAAATCAGAATTGGCACCAGGGATTGGCGCCACAAGCCCAAAAACGCCCCCCCTCACTAGGCGAGGTTTTAATTCCTTGGTGGTCTACGAGGATCGAACCCGCGACCTCAGGAGCCACAAGCAGTGTGCTCTTGCATAAATATCAACAGGTCACCCAATTTTTAGGTGCCAAACACTGTATAAATATATACCATATTTGCCCCGAGGCTCAGCCGCTTAGGCTATTTTTGGCACCGCGAATTTTATCTGTATAGATAAACAGATTCCTACCTCCTTGACAATAGCACTGCAAACCCCTGGGACTCCTCTCGAGTCAGCTTCAGCCCATACTTCTCCATTATCGCCATAAACCGTTGTAGATAAACTGCTCTAGTTATCCGTACTGACGAATCTGCTCACTATTACAGCATTACAGCTCAATTGGTATCATCGAACTTACACATTATCGTGTTGTACAACACAAACTGGCCCCCTAACTCTTGAATTCGACATTCATCCAAAAGAACATACTTAATGCTACCTAGATAAAAAATAACAATTGATACGAGTTTTTAACCCAAAAGAGGATTTATAGATGCTAAAAATGAAATTACTAGTGGTCCATGCGGAAAATAATGTAACTAATGGAGAATTGTCCGTATAATGTATCTTCTATGCGTACACCTAAACCTTTTCAAGTTTCTGATAATGAAGCGTCCATTCTGAACGA
>NZ_JBGMEK010000206.1:0-1913 GCF_041447265.1 Microbulbifer epialgicus | reverse complement strand
CCAGCAGCTGTTTTGCTGGGAATTCCATGGAAACTTCACCTTTAACTGTGTGTATGGGTCTTGAGAGCTATCGGAGGCTGTTGCTTTCACTTCCAGCACTTTTGCTACTTGTGGCGAGTGTATTTTTTTTGTGCATACATTTGGTTGTGGGCGCGGCATTATTGTGGATGGTACGCAGCTGAAAGTATTGTGGAAGTGAGTTTCGTTACTGTTACTATCTGCGGCAGAAATATGTACGGAGGTAATAAGGTACTTGCCTTTTTCTGACGAAAGAGTGTGATCAAAATTGAAACGTCCGCCGGCAGTAAAAGATGGGCAGTCACTGCGTCCATGGCTCACATCAAACAGCGCTTCCTGGGCTTCCATGGCGCGCTCGGCCAAGGCTTTATGGTAGCTGTCAGTAAATTTATGCTTATGCTCACCGTCGGCCTGAAAATGATTCAAACCATACAAGCTGCGCATATAGTTTGAAACATCATTCAGCTTGCTTGTGGTCTTTACTTGCTGCTTGTTGTCTTTAGTGGCGGTAAATTCGCTGTAGTCCTTCAGTTCAAATCCGCCTCCATGGTAATTGAAATTTCGTCTCCAACTATTGATAGTGTTTTTTGTGGGGTGGCTACCTCCACCATCGTACTCAACTTTTTCACTCTCACAGTCGTAAAAGTCTTGAGCATCGTCACAGAGAACAAGCTCATGTTGCCCAGCAGTGTGTTTGAAATAGTAGGAAATACCTTCTTCTGCCATTAAGCGATTGATAAAGTCGAAATCACTTTCATCAAACTGAACACAATATTCACGTGTGATGTATTCGGCATTCAATTTCAAGGTTAACTTGATTACCTTGCTGTACTCTCCGAGAACCTCTTCCAGAATCTGTTTGGCTGACTTTTTTTCAAAGACTCTATTGGCGCCGCCGAGACTCGTAAACCATAGGCCGGGCTGGAGGATCGCGCTATAACTGCGCACACCCTCGGCATTTACATCGTGTAAAGAGAACTGGGTGACGTAGCCATTAATATGGCGGGGTGTTTCAGAGTGATGAATAGAGATAGTGACTGGCTTGCCGATAATGTCTTTCTGCTCGATAGCATGGTCATCTGAAAAGAGCTGGACTTCATAACGGAAAAGCTTGGATACATGCTCCTCACCTTGTAAGGTCGTCGCAATCAGTACATCGGAGCCAACAGGGCTGTCGACCTTAATCATTCTTTTATCTTGATTGAGTGTAGCCATGGGCAGCCCCAACTATCCCTACGGTGCCTAAATAAGAAATGAGATTTTGAAAATCTGCAGTTCTTTAGGTCAGTGCTCAAATAAGCACTCAACTAAAGAACTGGAGAGCGGTGGCCTGCAGGTAACCAGCAGGCCACTGTTCAACCCGAAGCGAGTCGAACCAATTACAGCGGAGTAGCTGTAGTGAGGTCGTATCCAACCTTCATGTTCTTCGGGTTCTTGTTAGTCTTATCAGCGTGGTCGAGTTCCGCTTCAATTTTGGCAAAGCTCAGGGATACAGACTCCTGAGGAGCACCACCGGCGGAAGCGCCAATGCTGTAAGAAGAGATAATGACGTCTGTCAGCTTGTAAACAGCATATTTTTCTACTGAGTTAGCGCCAGTCTGTACAACGTGGATTTCTACAGGGACGCCTTCATCACCAGTGACAGAAGACTTGAACAGGCCGCCGGAAGCAGCATCGATGCGCTTGGTAAAGCTCACTTCACTCAGGCTTGGGCGAGAAGCTTCACGGTTGGAGGTGGCGCCGGCTTCCATGGTAATGCCGCGGCCAACACCAAAGTTGAAGCTGTCCACTTCGATCCAGTCTTCGTAACCTTTGGCGGTGACGTTACCTTTGGTGGCTTTGTTGTTGAAGTTCATGTAGATAGCCATGGGGATTCCCTCTTGTTTGGCTTTTGA
>NZ_JBGMEK010000205.1:0-1945 GCF_041447265.1 Microbulbifer epialgicus | reverse complement strand
AGTTCGGCGTTTCTCTTCCTGCGCGGAAGCGGGTAATTTTCTTGCATCAATAATATCCATTTGGGTATTATACAGAACTATAGAGCCACCGGGTTAATAATAACATTGCGACTGTTACCAGAGCCTCGCTTAGCGACGCCATGCTTGGCGTTATTAAGAACCTTATCCAGCTCATTTCCCAAGGCTGTTCCTGGGTTAGGCTTTTGAGATGAACTTCAGAATTAACGCCTTTGACCAACTCTGTGGTGTGAGCCTTTAAGTTGCTGTTCGAGGTCTTTATTATTCGGCTGATAGTATCCTAGGATACAAAGCCCGAAGGCATGAACAGCTACACAATTTAAATTACGGGCTGAATTATGTAGTTCGCGGGAGATGTTGCAACATCCTTTTGTATCCATTGTGGCCTCCAGTCGTGTATTCAATACTTTCCTGGAGGCCGCGCTCTTCACGTCAGTGATATGAAGGAGTAATCAAAAATCATACGGCGCTTATAAAAATCTTGAATTTCTAATGTGTTGACAGTCAATAAGGAGTGCTATTACTACACATCTCTGATTAGATTCAACGCCTTACTACTGCCTAGTAAACTGAATCCAATTTATATTGTAGCCACCTGAGGGAACATAAATAGCGATTTGTTGATTCCCACCATCTAAATTTAATGTATGAGAAATAGTTTGCCAGGTTTGCCAGGTTTGCCAGCCTCCGGTAACAGGTACATCTATTTGTCCATAGATCGGGCTCCCTCCAGCCTTTTCAAGCTGAATGACGCCACCAAAACCCGCAATACGGTAGTCAACCCTGTAAGAGCCCGAGCTAGGCAAATTTACATCCCATACTATCCAATCTCCGCCATCGAGCCAACCGACATTTTCACCACCTTCGGAAGAGGCTTCAACGCCAATTCCCGACTCGTACACATAATCCTCTGCTTCAATATGTATTGTCGATCCACCACCAATAGGCTCAACAACAATAGAAGAGAGTTGATCATTGAACCCTTCTCCAGTCAAACAGGAGACATCAGCTGATTTTATAACTGCCGTGCCGCTAAAATTATCGTTTTGATACATTATGACACGGTAACCTGGTTGAACCACAACCGAAGAAATATCATCATTGTTTAGCCCCTTAGCTCGAAGCTGGCTTAGGGTATAACTACCAACGTCTAATCCAACTGCATAACCACCATACTTACAATCCTGATACAGTGTTGCCACTCCCATAAATGGTGTTTCATTTAGCGCCGTCCAAAATTCACCTACTGTATTTCGAGTACCGCTGTTTGCTCCACTAATTTCCGAACAGCCACCATGTGAATGAACACCAACAGCGCGACCTGTCGCTTCATCAATAATCGGGCTGCCAGAATTCCCCCCCATCGTATCCACTGAATATAAAACTCGAGTACTTGAAACGGATACAAGCGGACCAGTTTGAGATTGTTGAATTTCGTTTGATGAACCGCTGTCATTGCCATGCCCTGTAATTCGTATAGTGTTACCAGGGTAATCCTGTGTCACGGTGAAGCTCTTGCCTTGTTTCCGTTTTGGTGAAAGCCCTGTTTGCGAATTGTTGTAAACATTAGGGTACCTCTAAAAATTCACTAATTTCCGGTAAAATAATCTAAACGCTCACTAGTAAAGGTTATTGTCAAATGCAGCCGAGTTTTTTCGGTCTTGATGACCGCCATCGCAAGCTAAATGAACGTGATCCACTGGTTGCTCTTCGTAAGTTGATTGACTGGGAGGACTTCCGGAGTACTTTGAATAAAATCCCCACACTTCCAAGAAAGAGTAATGCTGGAAGAAGACCCTTTGATAAGGTACTGATGTTCAAGGCACTTGTATTACAGCATTTATATAACCTATCGGATGATGAGCTGGAATATCAGATACGCGATCGATTTTCATTTTGTCGATTTCTCAGCCTAAACCCGGAGGAC
>NZ_JBGMEK010000204.1:0-1973 GCF_041447265.1 Microbulbifer epialgicus | reverse complement strand
CTTTAATGAAGGGCGTGAGAATCCGCTGGGGCCACTATCGGTACAGTATGCGGACTATGCGGTGTGGCAGCGCGAGTGGCTCAGTGGCGATGTATTGGCAGAGCAATTGGGCTATTGGCAGGAGCAGTTGAGAGGTTTACCTCCGGTACATAACTTACCCTTAGATAAGACACGTCCTAACAAACAAAGCTTTATCGGAGCTCGGTACTGTCAGACTCTTAACAAAGGTTTGACCGAAGGCATTCAGCGATTTTGCAGAACGCGGGATGTAACGCTATTTATGTTCATTCATACCGTGTTATCTATACTGTTAAGTCGTTATAGCAATGAGAATGACATTGTCATAGGTACGCCAATTGCGGGACGAGTTCACAGGGATGTTGAATCTTTGATCGGATTCTTTGCGAACACCTTGGTATTGCGCAGTGATTTATCCGGTAACTTGATATTTGATGAGCTGTTGAAAAAAAATAGACAAGTAGTTCTTGATGCATATGAATATCAGGATATTCCATTTGAAATAGTAGTTGAGAGAGTAAATCCGGAGCGAAACGTAAATCACAGCCCTTTATTTCAAGTAATGTTAACTCACCAAAATAACGAATATTCCGGATTAGAGCTTGGCGGTTTAACTTTTTCAGGTTTGTGTTCCGCACATTGTAGTACCAAGTATGATTTGGAATTAAGCCTCATAGAGAATGAACAAGGACTGATATTAGACTGGATATATAGTAAAGATCTTTTTGAAGAGCTAACAATAGATAGATTCGCTAACAGTTTCCGGGTATTACTTGAAGACACTATTTCATCCCCAGAAAAACCAATAAACCAGTTATCCATACTCACCGAATTACAACAAAAACAATTGCTAATAGAGTGGAATGATACTGTTATAGATTATCCGAAAAGTATTTGTGTTCCTGAAGTTTTTGAACAACAAGTAAAGCGCTCACCAGATTCAATAGCAGTTGTCTTTAATGATGTTAAGCTTTCATATAAAGACATCAACACCAGATCAAACCAGCTGGCAAATTATTTAATTAAAAAAGGTGTAGCTGTAGGCAGCTTTGTTGGATTATGCCTAGAGAGGTCTCATAGCTTAATTATTGCAATGATAGGTATTCTTAAGGCTGGAGCTGTATATGTACCAATAGATAAAAAAATACCATCATCAAGGTTCAGAAAAATCTCCGATGAAGTAAACTTTAATCTTTTAATAACACAAGAAAAATACTTAGATCCATTAGTTGAAAGAGATTTCAAGTGTATTTATTGGGATACTTTTATTCACCATGATATTGATAGATTTTCAGCAGAAAGTCCCAATGTGAGCGTCAGTTCTAAAGATTTAGCATATGTAATTTATACATCAGGATCGACCGGACAACCTAAAGGTGTAATGATTGAGCATGCATCTGTCATTAATTTAGTCAATAGTCAAAAGCGCCATCTAGATATATCTGCTAAAAGTAGGATGTTACAATTCTCAACTATTAGCTTCGATGCGGCCGTTTTTGAGTGGATGTTAGCTCTTCTAAGTGGAGCAAGTCTATATATTTGCACCGACGATCAAAAATACTCTGCAAGTTTACTAGAGAATTTTTTGATCACTCAGAAGATAAGTCACGCATTATTACCTCCTGCGCTGCTTCCGACGTTGTCTATAAGTAACTTACATACAATAGAAAGCTTGGTAGTTGGAGGTGAGCCATGCGATGCGCTTATTGCGCAAAAGCTGGCGCAAAATTTACGGTTGTTTAATGCTTATGGACCAACCGAGAGCACTGTTTATTCAACTATTTATCATGTTCAACCGGGAAAAGGGCTCTCCATTGGTCGCCCCATAGATAATGTCCGCCTGTATGTATTGAATAATGAAAGAGAATTAGTGCCTGTAGGGGTTGTCGGACAGTTACATATAGGCGGTGCAGGTGTCGCAAGAGGTTATTTGAACCGCCCTGAATTGACCAAAG
>NZ_JBGMEK010000203.1:0-1986 GCF_041447265.1 Microbulbifer epialgicus | reverse complement strand
GGAACTTAAATTCCTAAGAATATTGGACAATCGCTTATTCAATCGTACATCGCCCATAACTTGATTTTTCACTTCGTCCATGACCCAGTCCTGCATAATTACCCATCCAAATCTGTAGCTCTTACTATGCCAAAACTGTAACTCATTGATTTTTATAATAAAACTGGAAAAACTTGTGTATAAAACTTAGGGCGAGCGTATCCGCCCTCCAGTATGGAGTTACTGATGATCTCTGCTATTTACACCATTTTAGGCCTTTTGGTAAAGTCATAGATAATGCATTCCCTGACAAGACTGAGGCTAATCGTCTCAAGGCTGAGGTGAATGCTAAGCTAATTACGATGGACTTGGAGGAGCTTAAACTGGCTACTCAGGTGATTTCTACGGAAGCTAAAGGTGACTCATGGATACAGAGAAACTGGCGACCGCTAACGATGCCCACGTTCGTAGGACTGATCGTGGCTCATTGGCTGGGGTGGACAGCTCCAAACCTCGACAAGGAACAAACCCTCGCCCTCTTGGAGATAGTAAAAATCGGCCTCGGTGGCTTTGTCGTGGGGCGCAGCGCTGAGAATGCTATCAAAACCTGGAAGCAGTCATGGCTTTCCAGGATACGGTAAGAAAAATAACAGAGAAGGTCAGTTATCTCGCTACTGTTGGAGTAGGCACTTTTGCCGGGTGGCTTGTCGATAACTGGCTAGGTCTTGCTGGTGTACTAATAGCTGCAGCAGGCCTTGCCGTTAACTGGTAATACAATCACATGCGATTAAAACTACAGGAAAGGCAGCCGGAAAAACTGATGAAAGTCAGTGTTACCCTGGATATTTCAGCGTTTGATCAAGCGTCTGCCGAACTGCAGCATCAGCTGCCTGGTTGACACAGATTTTTGAACACCCTTCAGTTTGATTTTTGGCCGACAAGGAATGCCAGAGCGAGAGGTAGATGCTAATGAGCTTTATAATTTAGCAGAGGAGCTTAAAGAACTTCAGGCAGTTATACTAAATATAATCCTCTTCGCATCACTAAAAGCTATAGAAGAAAAAATGGATAGCAGATAGATTGGTAAATCGTTTAGACGATTCTATTCTGCCACTTTCTTTCTATCCTACATTCCTGGATATATACAGGCCAGCTGCGCAAACGTAGATGGCCTGGTAGCTCTAAGGAGGCGGAAGGAATTACAAAGGTTCCACACTCAAGGTTTCGGCTGTTCCATCGGTTACAGCTATAACCTGATTATTACTATAAGGGTATATATTTATCACATTTGAAAACTCAGATTTGACGCGTTCAGCAGCATCCTTAAAGGGCTGATTTCCATAATGAGGTAATGGGGAGAAATCAACAAAATTTAACCCGTCATAAGACTCTAGACTCTTTGCGGCATCAACATCATCCATTTCCTGGATATATGCAATATTTGGTGACAGTACTACTGAACCTGCCGACTCACCAATATACGTTTTACCTGATCTTACCTGTTCCAGTATTATTTTATCTGCCCCACTTCGCCTAAGCTCTTGGAGTAGAAAGAACGTATTGCCACCAGTTACATAAATGAACTCATTATTCTTAATTTTATCTTCAATCTCACTAGTCAGTGCAGTGGAAACATCTAATTCATCTACGATAAGTCCTAGTTTTTCTAGTGCTCGTCTTGCATCATCAACATAAAAAGTTACTTCTTCGGGAAAACTTGCGGTTGGAATAAATGTAACCGCCTTCCCCTCAAGGCCTATCTCATAACTTCCAATTAAGTCAGCAACCTCAGCGAAATATGAGGTCAAGAACAGTTTAGTCATGTGTTTTAATCCCTTAACAAATAAACCTAACCCATTGCCTAATATCGAAATCACCTGTCCTTTGAGGGCACTGTAAAAGTTTAATGGAACCCCACAGAGTTATAACCAAATCTGGTGTTTGAAGGTTTGAAAAAAAGCGGCGTATCTGGTTGATTTGTTATCGCCAGACAATAAACCAACTAAG
>NZ_JBGMEK010000202.1:0-2021 GCF_041447265.1 Microbulbifer epialgicus | reverse complement strand
ACACTGTCACAACTGACGATCCACTTTCCAGATCGCTTGGAAAAATACATCAGCTTATGAGGCCATTTGGCTGACACAGAGTTTTGAACATCCTCCGGCAGGTTGCCCTGTCGGGGCTTTGATCTTACTCCATTATTTCCTGAATGCGCGCTCTAAAATATCAAAAGCATTCTCACATATTTTTTCTGATCCATATGTGCATATTACGGGATACCATACGGTTTCTTTATCAAAGTCATTTACAATTCGATTTGATCCTAGATTTAGCCTCCTAAGCACCAGCTCCATATCCGGACGCTCAGCCGCTATTTCAGCGACTTCGATAACGGAAAATCCTTCTGTATTAGTCGTATAGGTGCCATTATGAGTTTTTAGAAAAACTAGATATTTACCACCTAACCTATCTGGCTTGTCAGAGAAATGACCTTCCCTGTGGGCAAAACTCAAAAAAGAGTTTCTCTTTCTTCCCTTTATGCTCTTTTCAAGAGATGCCTTAAGCTGATACAACCCTTCATTAGTCAACTTTCCTTCCGAGACTTCAACAATTGCCACCACATCGGAAGAAGAAAAAAGCTGCTCTACTGAAAAAGAAAATGGTATCTCTGCCATTGAACCTGAGCATCCAAATAGTAGTAATGAAATAATAAATTTCTTCATTTTAAATTTCCTTTACAACAATTTAGAACTTATATTGCTCCGTGGACCATTCTCCGCCTTCATATATGTGCCGCGTTACGTTGCCTCGGCCATAATCAGCAATAACCTGTGAAGGTCTCGTATAGCCTGTTGTATAAACATCAATCCCACTAAGCTGCCTCCCTGAGGCAAATACCCAGCGGCCTCCTGCCCCAACAGTTGCCTGCAAATCCCCACTCCACACTTTCCGGCCAGATGGATGGGTATGCCAAATGCTGTCTCCGGGCCTAAACGCACCATCGTGCGCACCTAGAGCTTCGCCTGAAGAGAAACCTGTGCTTACCTCCTTAATTGCAAAGGTTTTCTTATCAATAACGGCCCAAAATTCAAGCCCATATTTTTCTGCCATTTCTCTAAGGGCTTCGTTTTCATGTAACGCAGCGGCAGCAGCTTGAGTAGAACCATATGATGAATTTCTGATATCGGCTGTTATTTCATTTGTACGATCAAGAATCGTAGCTTTCTCCACATCGCTATAGTCCTTCGGTAAACATTTACCTTCAGAGGCACAAAGTCCAATTTGTTTGCTGTCTGATCCAAAGTCAGGCAACCCTTCACCACTCTGCCCAGAATCGGCAGCACCCTGACCTCCCTGCAAATTTCCACGACTGGCCTGGCTACCAATATCTGCTGCTCCACCCGACTTCTGCCCGACAATCTTGCCGATAGAAAAACTTTGTGTTTTTCCACCGCTTGTTATGCTCCCTGTTAGCTTGCCATTGGTATCCATAGTTACAGAGCCAGTCTCTGTCCGTTTTATGCGCGAACCAGTTTGACTAACCTTTACTGGTCCAGTGCAAGTGATCGCCCCATCATCACCTTGTGTACAGTCAGGCGTATACCCACTCGGATCGGTCCCAGCCAACGGATTATTCATGATGTAGCTGTAGGGGTTCAAGCTCTGGCTATTGCCAGGACTCTGTATCACCGGGTCCACAGAGAGGAACCGCCCAAGATTGTAATCATAGGCCCGCCCATTCATATGGATCAATTCCACATCGTCCAGATGCTCGTGGTCGGTAAAGCCGCGGGTGCTGTAGGCGCTCTCTAAGATAGCGGTCTCTTTATCGAGAATATTGCCCTGGCGCGGCTTGCCAAAGGGATCGAAGCTGTGGCTTTCTTTTAGGTTACCGGCTTCATCAGCCACGGCAGCAGTGGAGCCGAGGCGATCTCGGTGGCTGAAGCCGATCTGGTGGGTGACATCACTGCCTTTCTCGGTGGTAGTGAGCACGGCGATATCGCCGATAAAGTGGCGATACTGAGTTTCACCGCCGCCGGTAATCTTTTCGAACAGCTTGTCGATATACAGGGTGGTCTTGCCGCTG
>NZ_JBGMEK010000201.1:0-2024 GCF_041447265.1 Microbulbifer epialgicus | reverse complement strand
CTTTAATGAAGGGCGTGAGAATCCGCTGGGGCCACTATCGGTACAGTATGCGGACTATGCGGTGTGGCAGCGCGAGTGGCTCAGCGGCGATGTATTGGCTAAGCAATTGGGTTATTGGCAGGAGCAGTTGAGAGGTTTACCTCCGGTACATAGCTTACCTTTAGATAAGAGCCGGCCAGAAATACAGAACTTTGAAGGTAAATCCATTAGTCGAGTTTTGGAAAAATCGACTCTAAATGAAATCATACGTTATTGTAATTCAAATAACGTCACACTCTTTATGTTTTTACAAAGTGCATTGTCAATTTTGATAAATAAGTATAGTTATGGACAAAATGATATTGTAATGGGAACACCAATTGCCGGACGTGCACATACGGGTGTTGAATCCATAATTGGATTTTTTGTAAATACTCTAGTGCTACGCAGCAATGTGGAAGATAATCTGACGTTTGAAAAATTATTACAAAACAATAGATCGATGATTCTTGATGCATATGCGCATCAGGATATACCTTTTGAGTTGCTTGTTGAAACTGTTAATCCAGAAAGAAACCTTTCTTATAGTCCACTGTTTCAGGTAATGATTAACTTACGTAATAGTGATCAAGTGGATTTAAATATAGACGGTATCGATTTAGAAAACAATGAATTTAGTGAAGGATACACAAAATATGATATTGAATTGAGTATATTGGAAGTTGATGAAGAGTTGAGTTTAACCTGGATTTTTAATAATAATATTTTTGAATACGAATCAATTGAAAGAATAGCTAAAAATTTTAACATTCTGATAGATAGCATTCTTAAAGGGCCTGCAAGAATTATATCTCAATTGAAAATAATGGATGACTCCGAGCGTAAAAATTTATTACATCATTCTGAAAATCCAAATGAAACATTCCTTGAAGAAGATTGTTTTTTGGATTATTTTGAGTCTCAGGTGGCGAAATCCGGTGATGCAATTGCCGTTATTTATGGTGATAACTCGCTAACTTATGATGAATTAAACAAGCGTTCAAATCAAGTTGCTCGTTATTTAATAGATAAAGGAGTGAAGACTAATGACTTGGTAGGAGTATGTGTTTCACCATCCTTAGAAGTTATAATTAGTTTGTTAGGAGTGTTAAAGTCCGGCGCCGCATATGTTCCACTGGATCCTCAGTATCCTAAGGAAAGGATTATGTATATGCTTGAGGACTCCAGTGCATGTATTGTTTTAACAAAAAACGAATACTTAAAGAATTTATGCAAAACTACCTATGACATTATCAGTGTCGACGATTCTTACTTTGTAAATAATTTAAAATGTTATCCGGAAACAAACCTATCTAAGTCTTTGGTCAATAGCAGGCCGGATAGCTTGGCATATGTAATATATACTTCCGGATCAACCGGAATGCCTAAAGGAGTGATGGTTGATCGTAAAAATCTTTCAAATTTTTTGAAATATTCAGTAAGAAACTTTATCAGTAATGATATTGAAGGATCAATAGTAAGTTCTTCAATAGCTTTTGACGCAACAGTTTGCCCACTCTATGTGCCGTTATGCGTTGGAAAATCAGTGAATATATTAGGGGTTAGCGATAATCTATTAAGTGAATTAGCTGAAACATTAACTTGTGGCCCCTACTTATATAAGATCACTCCATCTCACATTTATGCCTTGAAGGGGTATTTTAAGGATCCAGCCGAATCAAGGTTGAAACATGTTTTTGTAATTGCTGGAGAACCATTATCAAAATCAATTTGCCAATATTGGGTTAACGCTTTTCCAAAATCAATAGTAATAAATGAATATGGTCCGACGGAGGCAACTGTTGGAAGCTCAACTTTTAACTGTAATGATGATTACTCACCGGAAACGTCGGTTTGCGTCCCAATCGGGCGCCCACTAAGTAATGTGAAACTATTTATCTTTGATGAGAACTCTGTACTTTGTCCACTAGGATCTGTCGGTGAGTTACATATAGGCGGTGCAGGTGTCGCAAGAGGTTATTTGAACCGCCCTGAATTGACCAAAG
>NZ_JBGMEK010000200.1:0-2041 GCF_041447265.1 Microbulbifer epialgicus | reverse complement strand
CTTTAATGAAGGGCGTGAGAATCCGCTGGGGCCACTATCGGTACAGTATGCGGACTATGCGGTGTGGCAGCGCGAGTGGCTCAGTGGCGATGTATTGGCAGAGCAATTGGGTTATTGGCAGGAGCAGTTGAGAGGTTTACCTCCGGTACATAGCTTACCCTTAGATAAGACACGCCCTAACAAACAAAGCTTTATCGGAGCTCGGTACTGTCAGACTCTTAACAAAGGTTTGACCAAAAGCATTCAGCGATTTTGCAGAACGCGGGATGTAACACTGTTTATGTTCATTCATTCCGTGTTATCAATACTGTTAAATCGTTATAGCAATGAGAATGACATTGTCATAGGTACACCAATTGCGGGACGAGTTCACAGGGATATCGAATCTTTGATCGGATTCTTTGCGAACACCTTGGTATTGCGCAGTGATTTATCCGGTAACTTGATATTTGATGAGCTATTGCAAAAAAATAGACAAGTAGTTCTTGATGCATATGAATATCAGGATATTCCATTTGAAATATTAGTTGAGGCATTAAATCCGGAGAGAAACGCAAATCATAGCCCATTATTCCAAGTGATGTTAACTCTCCAAAATAACGGATATTCCGGATTAGAGCTTGGTGGTTTAACTTTCTCAGGTTTGCATTCAACACATTGTAGTACCAAATATGATTTGGAGTTAAGCCTCATAGAGACTGAACAAGGACTGATATTAGACTGGATATATAGTAAAGATCTTTTTGAAGAGCCAACCATAGAGCGATTTGCTAGCAGTTTCCGGGTATTACTTGAAGAAATTATTTCATCCCCAGAAAGACCAATAAATCAGTTATCCATACTCACCGAATTACAAAAAAAACAATTACTAATTGAGTGGAATAATACTGCTATAGATTATCCGAAAAATATTTGTGTTCCTGAGCTTTTTGAGCAGAGAGTAAAAGAATCACCGAACTCGATAGCTGTTGCATTTAATGATGATGTGCTCTCATATAAAGAACTCGATGCTTGTTCAAACAAACTAGCTAGCTACCTTGTGGAGCAATGTGTAAAACCAAATGAGTTGGTTGGGCTTTGTATTGAGCGATCGTTGGATATGGTGGTAGCGTTGCTAGGAATCATGAAAGCAGGGTGTGCCTATTTACCGCTAGATCCAAGCTATCCGGAATCCCGGTTGCACTATATGTTACAAGATGCGGGTGTGAGCATTGTTCTAAGTCAGTTTTCTTTAAAAAGACTCCTGAAAAAAGCGAAAGCAAGTATACTGTTCTTAGATGATTCCATCTTGCAAGAAGAGCTTTCCTCTTATTCATCGAAAAATATTTTACAGTCTTCGATAAAATTAAGTCCACAAAGCTTGGCTTATGTTCTTTATACTTCCGGTTCTTCCGGGAAACCGAAAGGTGTAATGATCGAGCATGCAGCTTTAACAAATTTTCTATTTGCAATGGAAGATATGTTAAGGGGGGATCTGTGCAGCACAACAAAAATGCTGGCTGTCACTACTGCTGCTTTTGATATGGCAATTCTAGAAATATTTGGTCCACTAGTTTCTGGTGGGCAAATTATTATCGCATCACAAACTGATACTAAGAACCCTCAGCTACTAAGTAAGCTTATCGAAAAACACGATATCAACTTCATGCAAGCCACTCCAATCACTTGGCAATTACTTATGGATATAGGGTGGAAGGGCAAAAAAGATTTAGTAGCACTGTCTGGTGGTGAAGTTATTGGAACAAAGTTAGTTGATTATTTATCAACCCAATGTCAACGATTATGGAATGGCTACGGCCCTACCGAAACAACTGTATTTACTTTGATCAAGGAAGAGCACTATAGAGATTACTCTCTGGTATTAGGCCGAATGTTAAGTAATTATAAACATTATGTGCTAAATGATTTAGTTCAACCTCTACCAATTGGTATGATGGGAGAATTACATATTGGTGGCCCTGGAGTAGCGAGAGGCTATCTGAATCGCCCTGAATTAACCAAAGAAAAATTCATCTCAAACCCTTTCAGTAGTGACCCGAAT
>NZ_JBGMEK010000199.1:0-2059 GCF_041447265.1 Microbulbifer epialgicus | reverse complement strand
CGGATATTTTACTTACGTTTTGGAAGGTGGATTTAGTCCGAATCGCCCCGTAAACCCTCATTACACCGTGCTGGAGGCAAGTGTTTGGTTTTTTTTCAGGGCCGACTACGTAGTAAGTTTCGAACCTTCGTCCTCACCCTACGCCAGTTTTTCCAGTAGCTCATTCTCAATCTTCGCCGTATCCAACAGTCAAGATCGATACATTTTTGATAGCCTTGCGCTATACCAAAATAATTGATCCAGCCACGGAGGAATACGGTAAGCTCTTTCACTTTCTTTTCCATCGAAATACCACGGGATCGCCCTGTAATCTGACGGACGCGATATTTAAATTGAAGCAGAGACTTATTATGCCAAACAAGCTTTGCACCACGAAAAGAAAACCCCAGAAACTTACAACGGCTGACAGGTACTACTTGGCTTTTAGTATCGTTGACTTTGAGTTTAAGCTTGCGCTCAACAAAGCACCTAATACTTGCCATAACCCGTTCACCGGCGCGCTTAGAAGAAACAACAATCACAAAATCATCCGCATAGCGGACAAAATTATGGCGGCGTTTTTCCAGTTCTTTATCAAGTAGATCGAGTATAATATTGGAAAGCAGCGGCGATAAAGGGCCACCTTGTGGTACCCCTTCATGACACGCTTGCCAACATCCATCTTCTATCCTACCCGCACGCAAGTAGCTTGCGATCAGCTTGAGTAAACGTTTATCTCTAATTCTTTGGCTGAGTAAGCTCATAAGAGAGTCATGATTTACCCGGTCGAAGAATTTAGATAGGTCTACATCCACTGCTATTCGCTTCCCGCCTTCGATATACTTTTGTAGCTTTTTCACCGCATGATGCTGTGATCGCTTTGGGCGGAACCCATAGCTGAACTCCGAAAAAGTTGTATCGAAAATGGGGCTGATGATTTGGGCGATCGCCTGCTGAATAACACGATCAAATATCGTAGGTATCCCAAGACCTCGCCGACCACCATCTGGCTTGTGGATGTAAACACGCCTAACGGGAAGCGGCTGGTAATGCCCTTGCCGAATACTTCCGACAATTTCCTCGCCAACTGCCTTAAAGTGCTGTACAAAATTATCGACGGTGATCCCATCAATGCCTGCGGCACCTTTATTGCTTCGAACGTGTTTCCATGCAGCATTGAGGTTTTCTTTGCTGAGGATAGTATCGAGCAGATTTTCATTTGAGTTGAGTGTCATGGCAGTACGCTACGTCAATTTTTATATCCGGCTGACAACATATCGGTAGGCTAGCCTTGTCTTCTCACTCGTGGATTTTGGGTTCAGGCCTTCACCCTATCCAAGGTATTAATCTTGGCATTCGGCTACTATGCCGTCGGCTGACTTCTGTTTGATCACTCTGGTCATTACTGATCAAAGCGCTGTTGTGCCCCACCATTTTTTTTTGTGTTAATCCACGCTGGTGGCTAGTGGATCGAGCCTATTTATGAGTCAGCGGCCACACTGACAGCTTCACATCAGCAAGTTAAACAGATCTCCCCAGATAAGAGTGTGAACTTTCACCACGCAACTGCATCATTTATTCTACCCGTTAGATCACATGGCTTCGGTGTCCTTGGCCACCTCGCCTCCAGGCTAAGCCTTATATGATGTTTCTGTTCGTCAGCTCGTAGTTTTGCTAGCGGCTTCCTCCCCACAAGACCTCACGGTATTGCAGTTGCCATTTGCTAGTAGTTAGCATTTAATGGAGCTCATTAAACGGTGATCTTCCTACAGGGGACTTTCACCCCATTAGTTCACGCCTATGCTGGGCGTACCAATTAAAGGCACGGGACACAGCAAAGCTGAGCCCGTGCTTTAGGCGTGTGTGCCAGGCATGGCATTTAACTAGAGAGGTGGAAGTCCTCTTACCAGGTATTCGTGGAGCCGAAGGTTAGCGAAAGGGCAAGGTTAATACCGTGAGGTATTGGCCGGAGGAAGCCCAACGCAAATTCACGGGGTGATGAACAAGAACTGGATACGAGGTGTGACGTAGGCGGAGCCAGTGGGCACGTGACCATTAAGCTCTCCATCCACAACTGGCC
>NZ_JBGMEK010000198.1:0-2175 GCF_041447265.1 Microbulbifer epialgicus | reverse complement strand
TTGAACGACCTGGGACTTCCTGTAGCTCCCATACGCTGGGGTATTTGGCTGAACTGTACGGGTTACACTGATAAACCCCCTCTGGTATACAGCTCTCGAATGGCTTATTACCTAGCCATGGGCGTTCTACGGTATAGAAAGTACGGTCACCGACACGTAGCCGGCCCAGAGTTGCTTCTGAGCCATAAGCAAATCGCGTTAATGTGAACATGATTATCTCGGGAGTGGTTTTTAATCAGATATAGGGTCAGGCATCACTGTCAATCTGACGGCTTTGATGTACTTGCGCCCTTCAAGAATTGCTTTGCAGACACGATGCCAACCGTCTGCAATATGTCCCTCTACATCCAAAATTATCGGATAACTCAGGTCAGCGTTGTTAACCCGGGTAACGTGATAAACAAAAGACTTTATGGTTGACCCATCCCAGGGGTTATCACCTATTGGAATTCCAGCTAAGGGCAAGTCAAAAGCTTCCTGGTCTTTCGCCAACTCTATGAGGTCTTCGACTCGATAGCTCTTTTTGCCGTCATGGTAATAGTTTTTGAATACATGAAACTCGCTAATCTTTAGCTTAGGTGCAGTCACAGCTGTTCCCTTAGAGCGGTTTTACTCGAATGCCCATCCAAGACTCTGGATAACCCATAAACTCATAATCGTCAGGATGGACAACAAGGTATCCCAGTTTGAATTCGTTATGTTGGGCCCACCTGTACCAGCGCTTGCTTATATTGAGTAAGCGCAGGAGTGGAGAGTCTTCAATCATTTGAAGTCCCAAATTTCAGGTATAAAAAAACCGGCTGGGGGGCCGGTTTAAGAAAGGATTCACGGTCGCTGCATGAAAACCTGAGCAGCTTTACATATATTAGCGTGTACACGTGTACACTGTCAATTAATACAGACTGTATTTAAATCCAGTTACGCAGCATTTTGCGCCAACAAAAAAGCTTCTAACGTCCCCTCTATCACTCGACACATATTTATCACCCAACTCTTGCTTTGCCCCGCTTTCTTGCACACATCAGGCATCTCCCACTGGTAGTAATATCGCAGCCAGAAAATCATCCCTTCGAGTTGCGCCTTCCCTTGGTCTCGACGCTTGCGCACTACACTCAGATATGCAAGCACCGCGGTGTCTGTCTTCTCAGCCCTCTCCCTATCAATTGGTGGTGGAGGCACTTCCGGATAACTGCTTTCCATGTTCTGGCAATATATTGATATACGGGGCCAGGATACTGAATCCCCTACCCTTTCCGGATAAGCTCGGGACCACTCCCACAATAAATCACGTATTGCTATTTCTGACATTGGCCACCCCCTGCTCGCTTAAAGCTATATCCATACTCTCTGCCGGCTTATCCTCCAAGAAGAGACTCCTCCAAGCCGGCTCCATAAGGTAGTGATACATGGGGAAAAGTATCGCTTTGAGGAGATATAGAGGGATGGCTATTAAGACTAAAATTACCACAACCAATCTCTCTATAATGGCGCGCCCCAGCCTTGCCACCTCAAAAAATGATTCGCCCCACAACTCAAAAATAATTTTACTTCCCCAATTCCAGCGATAGCAGAGTTTTAGCTTCTTCCATCTATTCATATCCCTGCCCTCACCTCTCTCAGTTCCAGCTCCAATTCAGCCAGAGCATTCCAGGCTTTATGAGCCTTGTGTAACAGCCCCGTTTCAGGGTCTTTTGTTTCGTGTCGCTCTTTTAGGTGGTGACGCCACAACGCATCGCGATAACGCTGCCTGCCATTAGGTACTTGCTGCCAGCCACCCCTGGTATATTTATTCGCCCCGAATGTCCCCACTTCAGCGACCGCCATTAATGCCAGGGAGAAATCATCAAGAACCCCGGCCATGATTTTCCCCTCGTCACATTTCGCCCCTGGTTCGTGGGGGTCTTTGCCGTTGGGGTCACGCTCCATCGTTTCAGTCATGCTTCCTCTCCCCCTTCTGATTCCTTTAGGCTCCCTCCCCCAAACAAAACAGCTACAAACAAGAACCAACCCCAACCGTCATGTCCTTTAGATATCATTGATACTGCTGCAAAAATGCAGGCCAAAGCGCAAAGCATCCGGCCTATGATTAGTATTTGGATACTCACTCCACCCCTCCTCACACTGTATAAACTTCACGGCGCCGGGCGCTGGTAGTGCCTGGCTCTAAGTTATCAA
>NZ_JBGMEK010000197.1:0-2176 GCF_041447265.1 Microbulbifer epialgicus | reverse complement strand
GGAGTTTTTAAACAATTGGTTGTAATCGGGCTAGGGCTCCAGCGGCAAAAAAGAAGCTGCTGGTGGTCTGGCTCGCTCTAAACTCTAGTTTATTACCTATACGAGTAGTAAAGAGTCTCTTCCGGGGAAAGTTTCAAGCGCTTCTGCTTAAACAATATCGTAGCCGAGCTACTAAAACTACCGCCGAATTGGACCGATGGCCAGTTTGAAGTCATCTTTAAGGCTTGCTATCGCAAAGAGTGGTCAGTCCGTATTCAGGATCGATATGATCATGGCAAAGGTGTATTGTTGTATTTTTCTCGTTACATCAGAGGTGGTCCGTTAAAACCAAAGCAGATCTTGAATGTAGATCATCGGGAGTTGGAGTTTCGTTATTTTGATCACCGTGATCACCGTGATCAGCGTCGCAAAAAATTGCGCTTAAAGCTAAAAGAGTTTCTTAGGAGGGTCTTGCAGCACATAGCCCCGATAGGCAAACACATGGTACGGAGCTATGGGTTATATGCTGACTGCAATAAGAGAAAGCATGATTTATGTAGCAAGTTGGTAGGAGTAATGAAAGATCAAAAGCTCCCGACCGGATTGCAAATCGAAGAGCTGATGGTAGAGTGCGGGAAGTGTCATGAGCCAACAAAATTAAGTTGTCGAGTGTGGACTAAGGCGAAAAAAGGAATTTCCTTTATAAAGGGAGAGGAGCGGACAGATGGCGCCAGCGGTCTTGTACAACAATACGATGAACCTGACACTGCAGGAGAGGGGCTGTTTAGTTCGGCCTAAATCCAGTGCCAGGCCATTTTTTTTACCGCCTGCAGCGCAGGTTATCTAAGCGTTAAATGTCCGAGCTGGGAACCGTTACTTATGGAGGAAATATGACATGATGAGTCTTATATTCATTTTGGCCCTTACGAGCATGATTATTTGTGCTTCGATCGCGCGAAAGCGTCATTTAAATGGAGTATTTTGGGCTTTTATGGGGGGGACTTCTAGGCCAATTGCCATTCCATTTGCCTTGGTCGCAAAACAAAAAAATGATGGGGTTAAGTAAGGATGCTTTTTTCTAGAAATCGGTCATCACGGTCTATTTATGGTGCCCTTACTATCGCTTTTTCAGCTTTAGTTGGCTGCTCAGACTTTTTCCCTGTAGAGAAGCAATCTCCAGCAAAAGATGACTTTTCAACTTTGGCCGGAGATGATCGGATTTTGTACAAGGAAGGGATGGAAGACCAAGCTTTATTGATTAGGAATGTGCTAGATGAAAAAGTCAAAGATATCGAAATAGTACATGGAAAACCATTCATCAATCCGCCAGTCGTTCATCTTTGCGATACAAGGGAGTGCTTTGCTAAATATACAGGAATTGATAGCGGTATTTTAGCTGCGGTGAGTTCAAATGGCTTATTTTTAAAGTCTTATGTAATCACTCATGAAGATTATTCGCGATGGCTGGCACATGAGTTATCACATTTGCACCTTCGTCAACAAATATCGACCTTCAGAGCCAGTTTTATACCTCAGTGGTATCAGGAAGGTTTGGCTACGTTTGCATCGAATGGCGGCGGAGCTAATAAGGTTAGCCGAAAAAAAGCCTTAGAGTACATTCATAACGGCAAGCACATAGTCGTGGTAGACGAAAGCTCTCTTTTCAGCGACCCTTGGCCTTTAAACTATGTTGTGGCGAATGATGATTGGCCTAAACCTTGGTACCAGCAACATATGAACTACCGGCAGGCTTCCCTATTCTATGAGTTTCTTCATCCAAATGGCGGGATTGAGCTTATTCGTGCTCTGGAAATTGGAGAGACATTCAACGATGCGTTCAAATCAGTTTACGGTAAAAGCCCAGAAGAAATGTTTGCTATTTACAAAAGTAGTCTAGCTAAAAATAAGGCTCACGAAAACATTTAACAAGTTGGTGATGTTCGCTACGGGCTTTCACCCCTTCGCCGGACAGCCAGCGATGCGCGGCGTCTGCCGCATACCAAGGCGCTAAGTTTTATACACAAGTTTTTCCAGTTTTATTATAAAAATCAATGAGTTACAGTTTTGGCATAGTAAGAGCTACAGATTTGGATGGGTAATTATGCAGGACTGGGTCATGGACGAAGTGAAAAATCAAGTTATGGGCGATGTACGATTGAATAAGCGATTGTCCAATATTCTTAGGAATTTAAGTTCC
>NZ_JBGMEK010000196.1:0-2199 GCF_041447265.1 Microbulbifer epialgicus | reverse complement strand
TGCCCCAAAGGCTGTGCAGGCCAAATAGTTATTGCTCCCAAGCCAAAGCATATCCTGCCCAAGTGTAAGTTTACCGAATCCGTTCTAGCCTACCTCATAGCCAGCAAGCTTGATGATCGACAGCCGTTCTATCACCTGGAAAAACAGTTTGAGACCCGTGCCGGCTTTAGCTTTCCCCGTCAAACCATGGCTCGTACTGTTATCGATTGTGCGAATCCCCTACAACCACTGATTAATTTGTTAAAAGACGGCATCATTGGCTACGATATTGAGGCTTTGGATGCCACATCACTCCAGGTTCTTAATGAACCTGGCCGGCCAGCAAGCCGAAAATCTTATGCCTACTGTTTCCGAGGTGGCCCTCCAGGAAAGGAAGCTATCCTCTATGAATATAATGCCGCTGATCACAAAAATTTTGTGAATGACTGGTTTGCCGGCTTTAAAGGCACGCTGCATTGCGATGCTGATCCATTTTTTGAGTTGTTATTTGAACAGACAGCTGTAAACCCAAATCACTGTAATGCACATGCCCGACGAAAATTTGAACCCATAGCAAGAACGGCGCAAGGGGATGGGCTGGCAAAACGGGCAATGCAGTTTTATAAGAAGCTCTATCGGGTTGAACGCAAAGCCAAAGACAACCATCTGTCATCGAAACAAAGGCATGAATTACGGCTGCAAGAATCCAAACCCATTATAACTGCCTTTAAGTGCTGGCTGGATGAGCACCATCCGCAAGTGCTACCCAAATCCCCGCTGGGTAAAGCAATGAATTACTGCCTGAAATATTGGAATGGGCTATGTGCATTCCTCAGCGATGGCCGCTTAGAAATCGACAACAATTTAACTGAACAGGAAATCAAACCCTTTGTCATGGCTCGCAAAAACTTCCTGTTTGCATCCTCGGTCAATGGCGCTAAATCACTGTGCCTGCACTTCAGTTTGATTCGCACTGCCAAGCTCCACGGCCTTGACCCCTACAAGTATTATGTGGAGGTGCTTAAGCAGATTCCTCACTGCCAATCCGTTGAGGATTATGAGGCACTGCTACCCTGGAATATCCAGCTTGAGAAAGTTGGGATGGCCGCAGCCGCATGATATAGCGATGCTGGTCGCAAGAAGGCGGATGTCCGCTGAGCAGCTATATTTATCTATTGATGCCATAAGCCTTTAAGCCTTCCATGACTTGGCATTCAGCGGTGCTATCCTGGTACTTTAAATACAATTCTCACCTACGATCTGATCTGATGAAATCGCTTACGGAAATTCGTGAATAGCTTAAAGAATAAAAGATGGACTGGTACATGGCCATGAAGCCGAGCAAGCTAAAAACTCTTCCCGGGCAAAAGCCACTTCGTAAGGCGGATATGATCAAAGCTCAGGTTAGAGCCAAAGTGGAGCACCCCCTTCATCAAAGGGCTCATTTTTTTCTCAGTTCAGTCTGGTCTGAGAAAAGACTTAGCTGGACAGAGGTTCTCTAAATTAAGTTTTTTTGGTTGTTATGGGTGCTTTACCCACTACTACAAAACCTGCCCAAATTGTTTGGCAATATAGGGGCGTTGAAGGCACTAATCAGAGTAACCTGCCCTGAACATCGAACAGAAGAAACAACCCACCAAACTTCTGTCATTCTGAACCTTAAACTTGGATCCCCCTTCCGCTCTCGGCTATGGCGATTCCGAGCGTAAGCGGTACATGAACCACATTATTCAACTTGCTCTGGCAGGCTGCCATGATACCCCCTCCATCAACTTCAGAGGAGAGCCTCATGAATCAGCAGCAGTGGCAAAGTCATGTCAGGACCTACGAGAAAAGCTCTCAATCCAAGCGCGCCTATACTCGTAAGCACAACCTAAACTACAGCCAGTTCCCCTACTGGTACCGCAAACTAACTGAACAAACGCCTGCATCTGATATCCCCAACTTTGTTCTCGTGGATATCATGTCCCCTGTGGCCACTACGGGAAACCTGGGTATATTAGAGTTTCCTAATGGCATAAAGCTGGTAATCAATAGTCCGGTATTGTTGGCGCAAATTCCTGGCCTTATGGACCTGTAAAGAGTCCGGTGGAGGCCGAAGGCCGGAACGAAATGCAGCCGCTTGTTAGGCATAGCTGCTTAAATTCTGCCATTTTTCATAAAGAGGTTCTGCTTTTTTGTAATAATCAGAATACCCCTCTTCTTTGGCAATTTTAAGCA
>NZ_JBGMEK010000195.1:0-2244 GCF_041447265.1 Microbulbifer epialgicus | reverse complement strand
TTCCTGTCCCAGCTGTCCTTTTCGGATCATGTGAGCAGTCTCAATCCCATCGAGAGTGGCAGTAGCTGAATGGAAGGCCTTAAAGCCCATCATAGGCTTGGTTATGCGTTTGATAAACCGGTGGTCCTGTTCAGTGATATTGTTGAGATATTTGACCTACAGAGTATTGATGAATGAAAGCCAGAATCCCATCAGGAACAGGTAGATATTGATGTTGGTCAGGCCCGCCAGATTGCCTCCTTTTGTCTATGACTACCTTCTCTGGCAGCCCATTGATGCCTGTTGTGGTCAAGTCCAGCCGGACACCTCTTTAAGCACATCTCTCAAATTCGATGGGGGGTAAGCGATTTCATCAGATCAGATCGTAGGTGAGAATTGTATTTAAAGTACCAGGATAGCACCGCTGAATGCCAAGTCATGGAAGGCTTAAAGGCTTATGGCATCAATAGATAAATATAGCTGCTCAGCGGACATCCGCCTTCTTGCGACCAGCATCGCTATATCATGCGGCTGCGGCCATCCCAACTTTCTCAAGCTGGATATTCCAGGGTAGCAGTGCCTCATAATCCTCAACGGATTGGCAGTGAGGAATCTGCTTAAGCAACGTCACATAATACTTGTAGGGGGCAAGGCCGTGGAGCTTGGCAGTGCGAATCAAACTAAAGTGCAGGCACAATGCTTTAGCGCCATTGACCGAGGATGCAAACAGGAAGTTCTTTCGAGCCATCACAAAGGGTTTGATTTCCTGTTCAGTCAAATTGTTGTCGATTTCCAACCGGCCATCGCTGAGGAATGCACACAACCCATTCCAATATTTCAGGCAGTAATTCATTGCCTTGCCCAGCGGGGATTTAGGTAGCACCTGCGGATAGTGCTCATCCAGCCAGCACTTAAAGGCAGTCATAATCGGCCTGGACTCCTCTTGTCGCAAATTGTGTCGCTGCTTTATGCTCAGCTGATTCTCTTTGGCTTTCCTCTCAACCCGATAGAGCTTCTTATAAAACTGCATTGCCCGTTTTGCCAGCCCGTCCCCTTGCGCCGCTCTCGCTATGGATTCAAATTTTCGCCGGGCATGTGCATTGCAGTGACTTGGGTTTACAGCTGTTTGCTCAAACAACAACTCAAAAAATGGATCAGCATCGCAATGCAGCGTGCCTGTAAAGCCGGCAAACCAGTCATTTACAAAATCTTTGTGATCCGAGGCATTATATTCATAGAGGATAGCTTCCTTACCTGGAGGACCACCTCGGAAACAGTAGGCATAAGATTTTCGGCTTGCTGGCCGGCCAGGTTCATTAAGAACTTGGAGTGATGTGGCATCCAAAGCCCCAATATCGTAGCCAATGACGCCGTCTTTTAGCAAATTGATCAGTGGTTGTAGGGGAGTGGCACAATCGATAACAGTACGAGCCATGGTTTGACGAGGAAAGCTAAAGCCGGCACGGGTCTCAAACTGTTTTTCCAGGTGATAAAAGGGTTGTCGATCATCTAGCTTGCTGGCTATGAGATGGGCTAGAACGGATTCGGTAAACTTACCCTTGGGCAGGATATGCTTTGGCTTGGGAGCAATAACTATTTGGCCTGCACAGCCTTTGGGGCAGGCCACCTTCTCCCGCAACTCGACAATCACCTCATATACCGGGGGTATGTAATTCAAGCGCTCATGACGTTCGTAATCAACGAGATTCTTTTGGCAGCCACATGCACAGGTTTTATCCTGTTCTGAGACAGGGATTACCACCTCTTTTCTTGGCAGGTGTCCGGCAAAGGGCTTCTTTGTTTTTTTATGACGCTTGTGTGCCGCAATGCTAACTACATCATCCTGGTCTTTGTCGTTATCAGCCTCGTTTTCCTCTACAGAAGCATCATCCCGAGCTTCTGAACTTTCGAATAGCAGCCTTTGAGGATCATCAGGGTCTTCGTATCGCTCAGAGCGTCGGCCAAAGAGAGAGCGCTGTAGTTGTTTGAATTGAAACAATAGCTGATCGTAAGCTTTTTCAAACTGCTCGCATCGTTGGAGCGAGAGTTTGAGTTCACATGTAAGCTGTTCAACCTGGCACTGTAACGTATCATCGGTAGCCATTGGGTTTTCCGATGTTAATTTATGTGTGGATTATACCATGGGAAACTATTTTCCAGGCTCTATACGTATCAATAAAAGCGTGAAAAATAGAGTTTTTTTGGTTCTTCTTGCTGAGTAAAGTCCAACCCGGAAAGCAGCCACTGTAGCTGTGAAATCGACAA
>NZ_JBGMEK010000194.1:0-2322 GCF_041447265.1 Microbulbifer epialgicus | reverse complement strand
ATACGATGAACCTGACACTGCAGGAGAGGGGCTGTTTAGTTCGGCCTAAATCCAGTGCCAGGCTGTTTTTTTTACCGCCTGCAGCGCAGGTTATCTAAGCGTTATTGTGGCGGTCGATTTTATTGATTTTTCGTAGTAACTGAAAGCTTAGTGCCACTAAATAGCAGCCAGTATTGAGCAGTTTTTATTGATTGCTATTCAAGCAGTTTCGCTCCTAGATCGTTCGCTCAGGTGCTGTAAAAAGAGGCAGTCAGCAGCAATTTCGTGGAGTGCGAGTAAGATAGGAATTGGTTGGGGAAAGTGCGGTATTCTTTCTTCGTAAATATTGGGCAGTGGCCAGCCAAAGTTGGCTGGCAGAGAGCAAGTAGGTTGTTCAGTACGCGCCAGCTATAACCAGGCCAAGCAGGCTCGCCCAGCCCCTGTGGGGCTAGGCTGGACAGCCTACGCAGCGCGCTTCGCACGCAAACGCTCCGGCTGCCCCTGTTGGCAACGTTATTGTGGCGGTCATTTTTTTGGTAGTTTGAAGTTGCTGCAAGCACCAATCTCTTCCTGATCACATTTTTCCAGAGAGTTTTCCTGCAAGTTGGCACCGCAGTTCCGTTCAAGTGCCTTCGTTTAAAGCCAACAAGTTCTGCAAGCTAGCTGCAGCATTGTGGAGTGCCAGTCAGTTAGTTAACCGTTGGGGAAAGTATGGTATTTTTCCCAGTAAATTTATCGGGCAGTGGCCAGCCAAAGGTGGCTGGCAGAGAGCAAGTAGGTCGTTCAGTGCGCGCCAGCTATAACCAGGCCAAGCAGGCTCGCCCAGCCCCTGTGGGGCTAGGCTGGACAGCCTACGCAGCGCGCTTCGCACGCAAACGCTCCGGCTACCCCTGTTGGCAACGTTATGCTTCTGGAGGATTAATAGTTGCGCAAATTGTATGACATCGATTCGATTAGATGTTTTAAATGCGGTGAAGAATATTTTTTTCCTCATGGCCCTGGGCGTGTTTACTACTATTCGTTGGTTGAGATTGAATCATCGATGGATAGGTTGGAATATAAAGATTTAATATCTGTAATAATTAAACCTGTCTGGTGTTTTGACTGCGAGGCTGCTTCCGTTGCGGAAGATATACCAACAATCAGAGAGTTTGAGCATACCTATAAGGCTGTTTCAGATGGCGTTGAAATAGAAGTTCCGTTCTGTAGTAGTAATATACCAGTAAAAGAATCACAAGAAATTCTAAAGAGTTATATTTCTTGGAAAATGAATCGGGTAGCAGGAGAAAAGTGTTTACATTGTGGGGGAGCAAACTTTCTAACAATTACTGAGGAAATGAATTTAATCCATGACAGTTGTGAGGATGGAGTTTTTTGTCATCGTCTTGCGGCGAGAGGGCCTTTCAATGGGCCAATATATGCAAGAGTATATAGTGCTGACGGTGAGTTTAAACTAGAGGGTAATGCAAATTATTCTCATGTCTCAGTTAACAAGTAAAGCATAACAAATAGCTGCAGTGGAAAACTTGACCCTGGCTTTGACTTTGCGCTGATCGCGCAATACAAATCCAGCCTCAAGTTTCCACTGAGCTTGGGCGTTAAGCCAAGCCAGAATTGAAGCTATGAATAAAATCGAATTACAGAGAAAAACTAAAGCTAAAAACGGTAAGGTTGAGGCCTACTGGTTTGAGAACGAGAGTATCGGGTTACAGAAAACATTATTTCATCGTATAACCATACCTCTAGAACCTTTTGATTCAGGTCTTGAGTATGAGGAGCAGCCACTATCAACTGAAATAGTCTTGGATTGGTACGAGTTAAACTTAGAGAATGCAGCGGAACTCGATGGGGCTAATTTATCACACGAGTCATACCCAGAAGCAGAAGGCTCGGTTTATGTCGGTTGTGCTCACAATTGGTGTAGTGTAAAAGAGCTAGTGTTTTCTAAAGCAAATGATGGCCGCTATGACATAAAAGGTTCCGTTGTCGTTGAATTTGAGAATGAGGGTGTGGCTCAAAATGAGCCGTTCACTTTCGAAACAACAATCGAGGTAGTCACGGCTTAACAAGCGGCTGCTGTCGGACTGCCAAAAGCGTCACTCCTTTTGCTGACGCAAAAGCAGCGCCACTTTTGTCAGCCGCAGAGCCGGGCGCTAAGTTTTATACACAAGTTTTTCCAGTTTTATTGTAAAAATCAATGAGTTACAGTTTTGGCATGGTAAGAGCTACAGATTTGGATGGGTAATTATGCAGGACTGGGTCATGGACGAAGTGAAAAACCAAGTTATGGGCGATGTACGATTGAATAAGCGATTGTCCAATATTCTTAGGAATTTAAGTTCC
>NZ_JBGMEK010000193.1:0-2362 GCF_041447265.1 Microbulbifer epialgicus | reverse complement strand
GTAAGCGTCCGGCCATCACACCTTGGCAGCAGGTGCCCAGTTATGTGGCAGCAGCTCGCCGATAGCACTGGCGCGATGTATCGGTAACCGCTGCATCACTTCTTTCAGATACGCATACGGATCATGACCATTCAGCTTGGCTGACTGGATCAGGCTCATGATTGCTGCCGCGCGCTGCCCACTGCGCAAACTGCCGGCGAACAGCCAGTTGCTGCGCCCCAGCGCCCACGGTCGGATCTGGTTTTCCACATGGTTGTTATCGATCGGCACCCCGCCATCGCCACAGTAGCGCGTTAACGCTTGCCAACGTTTCAGGCTGTAATCGATCGCTTTGGCGGTTGCCGATCCATTGAGCACCTTTTGCCGGTGCGTTATCAACCACTGGTAGAGACTGTCCAGTAACGGTTTTGATCGCTGCTCGCGGAGCTGCTTTCTCGCCGCCACGGTGAGCCCTTTGGCTTCCCGCTCAATATCGTAGAGCTGCTGGATGAGCTGCAGAGCCTGTTCAGCGATTTGGCTTTTGTTTGCGGCATGGAGGTCGTAGAACTTCCGGCGTGCATGGGCCATGCAACCGATCTCGGTGATGCCTTGTTTGAAGCCAGCCTTGTAGCCACTGTAGTCATCGCAGACCAGCTTGCCCTGCCAGCCTTCGAGGAAGGTGCGTGCATTGGCTCCAACGCGGGTTTCCGCGAAGTCGTAGACCACGGCCTTGATGGTCGCAGCAGAGGTGCTGCAGTAGGCCCAGATATAGGCGCGGTGAGTTTTCTTCTTACCCGGTGCCAACATGGGGACTGGGGTTTCATCGGCGTGGAGTACCGGGTGCTGCAGAAGCTCTTCGCGCAGAGCGTCTACCAACGGCTGCAGGGCAACACCACATCGGCCAACCCATTCCGCCAGGGTTGATCGGGAGATAGCGAGCCCGGCGCGGGTAAAGATTCTTTCCTGTCGGTAGAGTGGCAGGTGATCGGCATACTTGGCGATCAGCAGGTGTGCCAGCAGGCCACTGGTGGGGATGCCTTTGTCGATGATCTGTGGCGGGATCGGCGCTTGGGTGAGGCTTTCACAGCGTTTGCAGGCCCACTTGCCACGGACATGGCGCTCCACGGTGAAGGTGCCCGGGGTGTAATCGAGCTTTTCACTGATGTCTTCGCCGATGCGCTGGAGCTGACAACCACAGTCGCACTGGGTGTGCTCGGGCTCGTGTTCGATGATCTGGCGCGGTAGCTCTGGTGGCAGCGGCGAACGTTTGGGTTGACGCTTGGCCGGCTGAGGTGTGGACTCAGTGGCTCCGGCGAGTTCCATCTCTACGGCGGCGATATCCGCACCCACCAGCTCGTCCAGCAAGCTGGCCTGATGGGTGTTCAGTGCTTCACTGCTCTCCCCGAAGTGGTGCCGCTTGAGGATGGCCAGCTCGTGCTTGAGCTTGTCGTTCAGCAGTTGCTGATTATGAAGCCGCTTCTCTTTTTCCGCCGACTCAGCCAACAACTGTGCCGCAAGCTGGCGCAGTTGGTCGGCATCGAGGCTGTTGAGATCGGGCGGTGTTGTCATGGCCGGCATCCTGCCAGATTCCACCGCCGATGGTGATTACCAGATAGGACGTTTTGACGGTTGTGTTGGCCAGAGAAGAGGTTCTACTAAAGCAAAGCAATCCGGTGATCGTGACCGACCTGGTGCCAGGGCAGCCCGATCACCAGCGCCTGCAGCTCCTCCGCTGTCAGGGCCACCCGTTCGCCTTGCCAGGGCTTGCTCCAGACAAAGCTGCCCTGGTGGAGTCGGCGGGCAGCGAGCCACAGACCAAAGCCATCGTGTACCAGAACCTTCATGCGGTTACCGCGCTTGTTGGCAAACAGATAGGCACAGTGGGGCTTGGCCTCACCGAACACCTGAACGACACGCGCGAGCGCCGTATCCGGCCCGGCGCGCATGTCCAGAGGCTCGGTAGCCATCCAGATCTCCTCGACCTGGATCACGACTGCAGAGCTCGGAGCCAGGTGATAGCGCGGTCAATTTGGGCGAGAGGCCAGCGTACCTTAATACCGGAGAGCTCGAAGACCACGTCGACTGAGGTCCCTGAGTCAGACAGGGGGACGGGGAGAAAATTTTGCACCGTGGGCTTCCGTTTGCCCGCAGCCTCTCGGCGCCATTTGTGGATCAGGTTGGCGTTGATGCCATGCCGGAGTGCAACGCTGGCGACGGAAATACCAGGTTCTTGGCACTCGGTGAGAATCTTGGCCTTAAGCTCCGGAGAATGTCGGCGACGCTTAGCGGGTGTCTTAGCGGGGATAATTTCACTCATATTAGGTGTCCACTTGTTGATTGGTGGACACCTAAATTACAGCGTAGAACTTGGCTGAATAGATGG
>NZ_JBGMEK010000192.1:0-2438 GCF_041447265.1 Microbulbifer epialgicus | reverse complement strand
GTCCTCCGGGTTTAGGCTGAGAAATCGACAAAATGAAAATCGATCGCGTATCTGATATTCCAGCTCATCATCCGATAGGTTATATAAATGCTGTAATACAAGTGCCTTGAACATCAGTACCTTATCAAAGGGTCTTCTTCCAGCATTACTCTTTCTTGGAAGTGTGGGGATTTTATTCAAAGTACTCCGGAAGTCCTCCCAGTCAATCAACTTACGAAGAGCAACCAGTGGATCACGTTCATTTAGCTTGCGATGGCGGTCATCAAGACCGAAAAAACTCGGCTGCATTTGACAATAACCTTTACTAGTGAGCGTTTAGACTATTTTACCGGAAATTAGTGAATTTTTAGAGGTACCCAAATGTATAGTAGAAGCCCTGATGTACTGACCCACCGGTATGGAATCTTTTAATACCTGCATTTAGATCTGTTAATAGATCGTAACCGCTGGCAGTTCCTTTCAAAGCTACAAAAGCCTGCCCTTTAAAATTATCTTTACCACATGTCGCGATGCCCATTGCGTGAGTACTTTTTATTAGAGTAAAAGCACCTGTTTTTCCTTGTATTTTATTGGGAAGATTTTCTTTTATGTCAAAGTCGTCCTTGTATAGATCAAAGAAAATCTCCTGGTCGTTAGGTTTCTTAATTAAGTAAATATCCGCAGCAAGCTGAGCACTATATTGTGGTGTGAGCATTATTTTTATTCCTTTCTAAAGTTAAATAAATTTACAGGAAGTCTTTACCGCTGACTTGAACTTTCTTTCTGTTTTTGGCTCGTCAGAAAGTTCACACGATAGGTTAATTGGATCACCGTTCATCTCTGAATTTTCACCAGGATTTCTTTTTGCATAAATCCAAATTAAATAGTTATTATTTTCATATTCTACGTTTATACTTTGCGAGGAAATAAACTCAACAGGTAGTACCTGAGTAAATGAGCTTTCAAATTTTGCAGGAAGATCAATATTTCCGTCTTCATCTGAAGTATAGAAGTCGACCTGCTCATCTTTCCAATCAATTGTGCGAATAACTTTTGCGCCTACTGCAGGTTCACCATTTAAGGTGAGTCGTATTTTCATTTCTGAAAATGTGCATGCTTTTAGAGGGTTTAAAAATGCCATTCCGTAAGTTCCTCCTGAGATAGATAGAAGAAGTAAGATTATTAATGTAATTTTGAGAGGTGATATTTTATTGTGCATAAGAGTAAATTTTCATATTAAGATTTATGGGCTGAATTTCTAGATTTATCATTTTAAAGCTGGTAAGGTTTTTTTATCTTGCCTGATTCTGTTTAACGCTGCCTGTGAATGAATGCCATGGATACGTGTGCTAACTAAAGAGTAATTTTGAAAATTATCTATGACAAGTTAGTCTTTGTTTTTTGAGAACTATTTATCCAGTTGTAGCTGCAGAGCTGCATTCTATAAAGTGCAGGAAGAGGCCTGAAGCTAATATTTGCACTTCATCCTAAGTGTATGAGAATATATAAATTTATATGCAGCTAATTAACTTTAAAGTTAATAGATATCAGGCTAAAAGCATAATGAGGCTACTTGGTTTTTATGCGCAGCCCAATTTTCCGTAACTGTCACCAGATTATTTTAAGATAAATAATCGCTTGTTTGTCTAAACAAAAGTAGGTTCTTTATTATATGCTCAGACAATCTATTGTTTATATACAAGGCGCTGTAGGTGGAATATTACTTAGCCACCGATCAGTACTGTGGGGCATCCGATTACAATCTTGCCTCCATGGCCAGTCGTATCTCCCATACGAGCAGCAGGCTTCTTTTGCAGCAGTACGGTAGTGCTGCCCATAGCCACAGTATCTGGTGGTCCTACACAGGTGCAGGCGCTGCCGACCGTAGCTGAGGGCATTCCGCCGATAATAACCGTTGGAGCACCTGGGCTGAGGATTGGCCCGCCGACGTGAGGTACAGTACCTGTCACCATCGGGCAGACATGCATATCAGTAATCCGTGAAGCAGGCTTTCCCATGTTTAGTCCTCTACTCTACCGTTACCACCGCGAGCTAGGTCTAACCCCTGCTTCATATAGCGTGCGAACCGCTTGCCAGGATCTACGGGGTCGGATAATACCGCAGCGAGGGTTACACTGCCAGCGACGGCGTGGGCGTAAAGATGATCTGGTGGTTCAATTACCGGCTCACCTTCCGCTGCAAGGCTACCATGACACCAGCTGGCGGCCGTCGCAGCCCAGCTTGCTGGTGTTTTATGCTTGGTTTTATCGCCGAGTGCTTTGCACTTTATGCGAATTTCTTCACCCGGTTTTTTTGCCCAACTTTCTGCCGCTATCAGTGCATTGACATTATCTTCATCAGTTTCGGGGCTTTGGATATCACGAGCAGCAATGCAAGCCCACCATACAGCTTCCCGTTTGGGGAGACCATGTGCCAGAAGTTTAATTGCATCGGGGTAA
>NZ_JBGMEK010000191.1:0-2481 GCF_041447265.1 Microbulbifer epialgicus | reverse complement strand
CTTAGTTGGTTTATTGTCTGGCGATAACAAATCAACCAGATACGCCGCTTTTTTTCAAACCTTCAAACACCAGATTTGGTTATAGCTCATGATAAATCGCAAGTTTTTAACTTACGTTTTGGAAGGTGGATTTAGTCCGAATCGCCCCGTAAACCCTCATTACACCGTGCTGGAGGCAAGTGTTTGGTTTTTTTCAGGGCCGACTAATTAGGAAATGTTATGGAATACCCTGAAAGTACAATGCTGTAAGTCACCCCTGGATTTTCCTGTAAAGAAGTCAAGAATAGTTTATGAGCTGTCTTGGCTTCCTTATTTAGAGTCCACTTTTGTGACTACCAACCCGAAAAATTCTTATAAGTTAAATGATCGCCGTATGCCCAATTTGACTTGCTGGGCTTGCCACAGAGAAAGCCCAAATGCTAAAAATTCAAAGCTCAATTATTATCAGGTTTTAACCTTTCCTTGAGCTCGTCAACTTTTTCATTAAGTCTCATCATTTCCAGCTCTAACTTTAGATTTACTTCAAATGCAGCATCCTGCTTCACTCTATCTTTTGCTGCCTGCCTATTCTGGGACATCATGATAATTGGAGCTTGAAAGGCGGCAAGGCTCGAGAGCCCGAGGTTTAGTAAAATAAAAGGGTATGGGTCAAAGGCTACCCCACCTACCAGCCACACAGTATTCATTACTATCCAGGCCAGTATAAATGCTAAAAATAAACCGATAAAAGTCCAAGATCCACCAAAAGCAGCTATCTTATCGGCAACAACCTGACCGAATTTTAGGCTATCGTGAAAGGTTTCATTCACGTTTTCAGATACAGAAGTTTTTTCGGCAATGCTATCTATGACCTTTTTCTCACCGGAACTTAAGTCTCCATAAGGCTGCCCTAACAAAGCTCTCGCTAAATTCTCGAAATATTTTTTCACAAACCTACCCCATACCAGAAAGCGTATTAAACCTATTAAATTTAAAGTGCCATTTCTACCTATAGGTATTTAACTGTCATAAATCCTGATCCTTCCAGAAGCGACTCTAATGGTCATCTACCATTTGCTTTTCACGGTGATAAACTAATATAGAAGAAATACGAAGCACCCCAAGCACCAATATAAATGCTGAAAATGCGTAAAGCATTTCAGCCTTAACTTCATGCTTAAACAAGGAAATAAGTATTTCTCGCAGAACAAAAACAATTGCTGCATCAACAATAAATGTAAGCCGAAGCTTATGGGTGTTGAAATACTCAACAAGGGACCGAGATAATTCTATCAATACATAAAGGGTTAAAACGTCAGTAATTATTCCAATATAATGGCCAGTTATGCCCTCAAAGCTTAGCAATTTCCAAGTTGTAATGAATAACTGTACCGTACCAATAGCAATCCCAACAATGATAAAAACAAGGATTACGGCGAAAACAAAATCAACCACCCCATCAAAATATTTTTTTATTTTATCGCTTTTCATCTCTACTACCAAAACTATTAATCTTAGATACAGCTAAAGATTTAACTTTAGCTCTCTACTGGTTGAGCATTAAACTATGCTTGGCAAGCACCATCAAGGAAACCTGTATTCAACTTTGAAGTGCATCAGTTAATCACCTGGAAAAGAACGGTTAGCTGAAGGTAACATCTGCCGCTTCTTTTCCGCCAAGAGATTAAGTGATGACCAAACGCTACCGACAGCTGACCGAAGAGCAACGATGCCAGATCTGGGCGCTAAAGAAAAGTGATTTGAGCAAGAGGGCAATCTGTCAGGGAGATTGGGGTTAGCCAGCCTACGATTAGCAGAGAGCTAGCTCGTAATCGAGGTGGAAAAGGCTACCGCTATAAGCAAGTTCAACGGATGACCGAAGAGCGACGTAGGTAAGCGGTACATGAACCACATTATTCAACTTGCTTTGGCAGACTGGCACGATGCCCCCTCCATCAACTTCGGAGGGAAGCCCCGTGAATTCGCAGCAGTGGCAATGTCATGTCAGGGCCTACGAGAAAAGCTCTCAGTCCAAGCGCGCTTATACTCGTAAGCACAACCTAAACTACAGCCAGTTCCTCCTTTCCGCCGCTCTGGCCGGTTGCCTTGAAGTAAAAGCCAAAGAGGAGCGCGGCTACGACCGCCATGAATGGCTACCCAAGTGGTCCGACACTAACGGCGACTGCCAGAGTACCCGCCATGAGCTGCTAGTTCAGTTCTCCCTGACTCCGGTTACCCTTTTTATTACGAAAGACAAAGAGCTAACCGGATGTCGGATCTTTATGTAACGTATCAGCCACCAACAGCACGATACCATCAATTTGTTTGCGAAAATCGATGGGCTGACGGTAAAACCAGACTTTGGTGCTAAACGGTAGCCACATCGTATTTAGTCGACCCTGAAAAAAGTCTCCAGACCTTGTGGCACTAGGATTACGTGGATATATGACATAGCCATTTCGACCAGTTTTCGCTATTCTGATCCAAATTTCTGGTCGAAAT
>NZ_JBGMEK010000190.1:0-2557 GCF_041447265.1 Microbulbifer epialgicus | reverse complement strand
CCGTAATTGCCGCTTAGAGCGGCTCACAAAATTAAAGCCCCCGGCTTTGCCGGGGGATACTTACTGTCAGCTGTTTCCGAAAGGCCTATTTATCTCTATCGGTTTCCCCTTATGGCTGGCAGCTATAATATCCCGAAGCCCATGACTAAGTAGTGAGTAACAAATATTCTAAGCTTAGTGCAGGGCAAAGGTTCGATGGCTGGTGGCTAGGTTTTATTTTTTTGTTAAAGGGAATTACCTGTCAGGTTAGGGGAACTGTTACTTTTACATCTATGCGAGTTACTAAAAAGGGGAAAGGAAAGAATACACTGCGCTCGGAACCGTACGAGGCATGGATGCCGATTACGAGCTTACAGGGAAGTATTTACAGCGTGTATCGAGTGCAGTGTATTCTTTCCTTCTGACCCAGTAGTAACTAGGAGAGTGTATTTTTGTCATATGCAATTAAGTGTGAATTGTGAGGCTTATTCGCGGCAGTTTTATTGACTTTTGTGTATTGGAAGTTTGCTCATTCAAAGTGATACAGAGGGAATGATGAAGCAGTGCTATGACCTGGTGTCGTTGTTTCTTCTCCATTCGTGAATAAGTTTAATGTGACGCCCTAATCGACCGTCGTGCTATCTAGCTCCCCACTGAATAAATTAACTATATTTATAATTGCATTAAACACTACATATTAAACTTGGAGTTTTAATCAATAAATAGATTCTGCCATACAATAATGGAGTGTTTATAGCTAAAAACTGGCACCATCCTTGGATGTTAGTTACTAGATGGCGAATAGTCCTATGGAAAAATTGGAGACATGTACATCAATAACAGATATTTAGCCATGATTAAATGATGGGAAATTGGGCAGCTCTAACAAAGGACCAGCTCTGGGGCTTAGCAGCACTGAGCTTCGCATTATTTTTTGTATCAAATGATATTACCATTCTTTCTGGCACAATACCTATCATAGAAACAGATTTCGGCGGTGATTTTACTAATGTGCAATGGTTGCTGAATGGCTATACCTTGGTAGTTGGCGTCTTGATTATTTCCGGAGGCCGATTGGCAGACATATTTGGGCGAAGACGGATATTTTTTATTGGTAGCGTGATATTTGTCTTTTTCTCAGTCATATGTGGGCTAGCAAAGGATTTTTCTATACTGCTGGCGTCAAGGGCACTAATGGGGATCGGCGGTGCTATGATATGGCCATCTATATTAGGGATGATTTATAATCTGATACCGAGAGAGCGCTCAGGAATTGCCGGGGGTTTGGTCATGGCAGTTACTGGGATATCCTTAACTATAGGGCCTATTCTCGGTGGGGTGATTACTGACATATTTAATTGGCGTTTAACGTTTTTTCTTAATCCAATTGAAGCTGCGATAGCTTGTTTTATGTGTTGGAAATTTGTGACAGATGATACCCCAAAAAATTTAGATGCAAAAATTGATTATGCAGGTGTAACTACCTTATCAGTTTCTTTATTTAGCTTATTGTTTGCGTTGGATCTGTCTGTGGATTTTGGATTCAAAAATCCACTGATTATCATTTTGATGGCATTATTCTTATTTTTCTTTGGTGTATTTGTTATTGTTGAGTATCGAGTGAAGGATAATGCTTTAATCCCAAGGGATATAGCTGGTAATTACAGGTTGTTCGCTGCGGGCTTTGCTACGTTGGTTATTTCGGTGGTATTTTTTTCACCCATATTCTATATACCCCAATTTTTTTCAAAAATACATGGCTATTCTGCAACCTTGGCGGGAATTGTGCTATTGCCGATGCTTATTGTGTTTAGTGTTATTTCCTATGTGTCTGGCAACCTATATAAATCATTTAACCCTAGGGTAATTGCATCTGCAGGTTCGGCATTAATATTTATAGGCATGTTTATGTTGTCAAATATAAACAAAAATATAGGAATTATAGGTCTTGCCCCAGGGTTAATATTCTTAGGTGCGGGTATGGGATTTTTTTATCCAACCATTACCACGTTTTCCATCACGGTTGTCGCACCCTCCAGGTCAAGCCTGGCTGCTGGAATTATCTACATGTTTCGGGTGGCCGGAGGAAGTTTGGGGTTGGCCATTAATACCACAATTGTTGCGTTTTCACCATCGTTGCCGAATGGCATAGCCAGAGCCTTTACAGTAAATTCTTATCTTGCATTAACGGCATTGGTTATCTGCCTCCTCTTTGTCGATGAAAAGCGCAATACCGGGAAGTTTGTTAACAGTGAGGGAGGTAAAAAGAGTTAATGATTGTTACTTATTGTGAATCCGGAAAATCAATTGTAATCAAGACGTACGATCTATCACGCTAAGTAGATTATTCAAATTTTATGAGTGTCATATCACTCATGCAGTGTATATTTTTTATGAATTGTAGTAAGTGATATACAGTCCTGTACTAGTTATTAACCCGGTGGCTCTATAGTTCTGTATAATACCCAAATGGATATTATTGATGCAAGAAAATTACCCGCTTCCGCGCAGGAAGAGAAACGCCGAACTGCCGTAAAGCTTTGGAAGAAATCAGAGTCTATAGCAGAAATTGCACGGA
>NZ_JBGMEK010000189.1:0-2590 GCF_041447265.1 Microbulbifer epialgicus | reverse complement strand
GGCCTCAATGCGCTCTACATCAGCTGCAGTTTCATCTGGCAGAGAGTCTTGGTGACGCTCATACCTTCTGAGAGCGTCTTCGGCGGGGTGGGTTGAGTTGGTTCCTAACATGGGTCTTCTCCCTGAGCTGTTAGGAAAATAATATCAGGGGTAATTTTATTGTAAATACCTGAGGTATTAATTTTGGATATTTAGGTATTAATGTGCGCCACTATTGTTTGTGCACAGTCGGGAATAGGGGTGGGTCAGCTTATAGTGGGGTAATGGAGCTAATTATGTGGACAACACGGTCAACGATCAGGTTGTGTTCTACCTCGCCGGTTATGTCAACGCTATCTGGCCTCTCATCTCCAATACCAAAGATGTCGTGAAACTTATAATCTTTATTTTGAAATGTGATTGTATCTAGCACTTCAGAGTCGAACGCATTCTTGACGAACGTACACAAGAACTCGGAGCGATAATCACCAATTAAGCTAGTGGTTGCCGTGTAATCAATGGAGATAAAGCTTCGCTCCATTGGTTTGTTGGCGATTTCCCCCTCAATCCACTTGAGTGTGCTTGGCGATGTTCCTCTCAGCCTTTGCCACTTTAACGCGTCATCGCTACTCATCTCTGATCGGCGGGATTTTACTTGATTTACTTCTACTGAAGAGGGGCGAGTAGCTACAATCATTAGCGCATTTTTACATGCTTTGGCATTCACAGTGTCCGCAGCCTTTGACCCATCAACAAGAGCAATTGCTATGGTGAAGGCGGCGGCAGCAGTAAGTAGGATATTGCCAAAAATGGGATTAAGCGGCTTGGGGAGCTCAGACTTGGACTCCATGTAAAACCCTCCTTGGTAGTTGAGTCTTTATTCTTAAAGATCTATCTCAACCTTCTTCGCCACCCCTACAATGCGGCAATCTCCGTTAATTGGGATGGGCGCATAGCTTGGATTAAGCGGTTTGAGATATTTGTTAGGTCCATCGATCACTAGCTTCTTAATCGTGGCTTCCTGTACATCAACCAGCTTGGCCACAACAATAGAGCCATTGGTGTACTCCGCGTCAGGGTCAACGATGACTATGGACCCGTGAGGGATGCTGACTCCTGTTGGCGAGGTCATCGAATCACCCTCGATACGCAGGGCAAATGCATTAGGGCCAACTTTTGCCGTCGTCTCTCGCCATTCTTCTGCATCTCCCGGCTGAAAATTGTCTATGACTTCTGCCCAGCCGCCGGCCTGAACGGATGAAATCAACGGCACGGTAGTGCGATTTTGCGGGATTGGAATGTAATTTCCTGGTACATCACTTACTCCTTGTAATGTGTGTGTGGTTGGCGCACCAGGGCTTGCGCGCCTCCCCAATTTAACAACCTGCTTGGGGTCTATGTCACTAGGTTCAACATTAAGTAAACGAGCAAACTTAATGATTGCCTCAGTGTTTAGAGCAATACGACCATTTAAATAGTGTCCAACAGCTCCCTGAGTGATGCCCATGGCGGCGCCGGCCTTTTCTTGATTAAGCCCCAACTCCCCCTTCTTTGCCAGCCAAATGCGTCGAAGACTTTCGGCTAACTGCAGCTCGCTATCTGTGAGTTTGCGTTTTGATTTATTCATTAGTCGAGGTTAATAGCGCCAATGTTGAAAGACAAATACCTGGGGTATTGATTAGTATTAATATCTGGGGTATTAATGTGTCTATGGACTCAATCAAACGCGCGGTTAAAACAGTGGGCACTCAAGAGCGCTTGGCGCAGCTTCTCGGGATTACCCAAGGGATGGTCTCTGCTTGGGCTACTGGGCGAAAGAGGGTAGCTCCACACTGGTGCCCACATATTGAACGAGTAACTGACAAGGTTGTAACTCGTTGTGAGATACGCCCGGACATTTACGGAGACCCAATATATCCCAACACAAGTTTTCAACCTGCAGGGAGTGTAAATGAAAACCCTGAAGGTGGAATAGAGCAGTAAATCGATCTGGCAGTTGTTAAAGCTTTTCGTGAAGTGTAGCCACCTATAGGGGAAAAATTAGAGCATATAAAGGATGCAGGACTATGAAGCAAGGATACATTGAGCCGCAAATTAAAGATTACCTGGAATCAGATGCAGGGAGGGCGCTACTTGATGAACTGCTAAGGCAGCGCCTGGATTGTTTTATCAAGTTCTTTACCGAACAGGATCAGCTGTTGATTTCATCGAAGGGAAAAGCACCTCAAGAGGTGTGAAGCGAATGTGAGGAAGGAGCTTGTTGATTGCCTCCTCGGCAGTTGCTCCCTCTGCGATGAAGTCTTTATTGGGAATGCCTAGCGAATCGACGACCCTTGCGAAAAATCTGGGCTTACAGGCAGCGGTGCCGATTTGAAGCAGCTCGTGAACCTCGATTCGAATTTTTTCGGATGGTTCACGCTCTAGTCGAAAAATATGGGTTTTATAGAGTATTTCATCATTTGAAATTAAATCGAATATAAGAATTTCTCGTGTTGGGTTGGCACCTTCAGCATACCGAGAAACCCGTCACCTGGGTAGTGGTGAGGCTGCCGGGGCTGTCCGGTTAATAAAAAAGTATTACTAACTAAAGAAAGGATGATTAAGGGATTTA
>NZ_JBGMEK010000188.1:0-2671 GCF_041447265.1 Microbulbifer epialgicus | reverse complement strand
AAGAGTGGGATAAAATGGATATGAGTTTTACTTGGAATTACTATAAAACACACTAACTATCAATATTTATCGAATAAGCTCAGTTTTACAACTAAAACTCAACCATAAAATAGCACTCCAATAATTCGTAAATTTATCTCCGAATTTATAGAGATGCCCTTCAAAGGCACTGGCATTTCTATCTTGTCTAAGAGCTACTATCGTTGCAGTCGGCGTAGTAGCCCCACAGCCTTTTGTGTAAACCATTGCCTCATATTTATCACCTGGCGATTTGCTACGGACAAGCTCTTGCGTTTCGCATTCTCCGAATATACCGCCGCTGGAAAAAAACCATACAACAACCCCAATAGGAATCAACAAAACCACACCAATCCCAATTAAGATTTTTTTAAAAATTTTCATATCATCATGGTCCAAGCTGAACGGGTATATTCCACTGGTCTCTATTTCGGTAGAAATCTATTCCTTGCTTAATCCAGTACTGATCTCGCGGATCATCTCCAAACGGGGAGGTTCCAAGAAATGGAAGTAAGCTCGGCCCAGAATTTCCCCAGGAGGGCAAGGAGGTACCCGCAGCTTGCTGGGCTCTACCAGCCTCATTTAGGATGATTGCATCAGGGAACCCAAATGCTGCCGCAGTAGCACCGTAATTAAAGTTCCCGAAATCTTCGTAATCCTTTCCTTGCTGCTTGTAATCCCACGGGCCTCGATTTTTCACCTGGTCCCTGAACCACCACGGGTTCCATTTGCCGCTTGCTTCCTTAATATTTCTGTCTATGTCACCACCTGCTGGCGCAAGCGGGGGCCATTTCTTGCCGTTACCAAATTCCCCCTTTTGTGCATTATTACCATCAGGTTAGAGTGAGCACCACAATCGAGCAACCCAGGCACACTAGTGAAAGAATAGGATAAGCCTTTGCAATTGTCGGCAATTTTGAATCTGTAGCTATTTCTCGATTTAGTAAGATGAAATATCTGCTACCTACATCGCCAATAGTACAAGTCGCACTGTATATAGCCAATATAAGTATAAGCATTATTGAACCTACTATCGTTAAAATGAGTTTTCTGTGGGCACCAATTATATCGATAGGAGTAAACGTTTTCACAAGCGCATAGGTTAAAAAAAACACTGATACAAGATTTAAAGTAATTAACAATGCCATCTGAACTGAAGCTGATATTTTTGCTGAGAAAAGATCTTTCTCACGTTTTGTCTCTGCAGAAAATATCTGTCCGTAAACCAATAAAAATAACTTATTAAACATTACTATGACCTACGGATTGCTTGGATCAGAGTGATAGTCATTGTTTACGTACAACCCTACGGCTCCAACGGCTGTCCCATATGGCCAAAAAAACATCAATGCACCCATATACATATCTACCCCAGATTTTCGTGCTCCGCGATAATTCCCATCCGCCATATGAACACCATAGTCAGTAGCACTAACTGCGTAACCAACACCACCTAAAACGTTACCGCCTGCTTTCAATGCTCTAGAAGCTTGCATTTTTGAAGACAAACCATGCAATAGCATTTTTTCATGTGTAATTGGAGTTATTGGGATTCTCTGTAGACCGTTGCTAAGAAAAGTCTTTTCACCTACAAGCGTAAAGCCTGCTAAAGAAAATAGGGTTGATCCCACATTAAGTGGATCCTCATGAGGTTGCGAATAGATAGAGTTACTCATATTGGGAGAAGAGCTTACAGGCAATCCTGCACAAGCCATGGGCACTGCACACCCACCCTTTTGTGCATATGAGCATTAAAAATGCACAAAAAAATAGTCAGTTCTTCTTCCGTCATCAACCATATCAACTCTAATTTCGAGTAAGTCCTGTATTGCTTTATTGAACCGCTCTCTTTCCCAAGAAGTTAACTGCCAGAGCTCCTCTTTAGAAATAGTTAACTTATCCGAATCAAAGAAACCCTTTGAATAAGCTATTTCTAAAATTTCTAATGCATCATCGATATTCTCTAGTTTTTGTATATCCCAAACTATCTCTTGGACTTCTTCATTTGGATCGTAATCTGCCTGCCCTTCACTAGGCCAACCAACAACAGCTCGTATTTTTTTTTCCGTTACTTCTAAGATCTGAAATCTATCGATTCCAAATTGAAGTATAAATCTAAACAATCTAGCAACATCTACCATGATGTTTAATCCTTCTATTAGATATCAATATCAGGTTGAGTCCATATGTGGCGGTTCTTTATTTTCCTTCCCAGACCCTCGACTTGAACATGGGGGATACCTGCAGAAGAACCTCTTAGTCCTCGGGCACCATCATTACGCAAAGTACCACCAGCCTTATTAATAATTCTCTGAAGTTGCTCAACTTTTTCTTGCGACAAGCCATTACCTTGCCGACTATTATCCGACAAGTTCGTAACTAATCGCTTAATTCTTTTCAAGGTTGATTTTGTAACGGAAGGTTTGATCACCTTTCCAACCACAGGAATTGCACCTACAGTTAGTGCACCACCTTCTAAACCAATATCTCCAGCAGTAGCATTTGCAATATTTGAAGGTGCGGAACAGGCACTTGAGCCAAGACAAAGAATAATGTCACCATCTGCATTGGTTTTCAGACCAATCCATTTCTTTTGTGCAAAAACATCACCCCGAGGCCAGTCGTACCTTAACTTCCCATTTTCCCTAGCGCA
>NZ_JBGMEK010000187.1:0-2709 GCF_041447265.1 Microbulbifer epialgicus | reverse complement strand
TCGGTGCCAAAAAAGCTGGTTTGTTGGTACTGATCGGTGTCCGTGAGCATCATTATCCTTGAGCATTTCGACCAGAAATTTGGATCAGAATAGCGAAAACTGGTCGAAATGGCTATGTCATATATCCACGTAGTCCTAGTGCCACAAGGTCTGGAGACTTTTTCAGGGTCGACTATTTAGAGATAAGGAGGAAATAGAACTTACTAAAAAGGGGGAAGGAAAGAACACACTGCACTCGGGACCGTATGAGGCATGGATGCCGATTACGAGCTTACAGGGATGTATTCACAGCGCGCCTCAAATGTCAAAAACCCCAAATTTCTGAATAAGAAATTTTCTTATAAAGAGCAGATTGGAAGCTACAGGCCTGCCCAGCATCTGGATAGATCTCGGCTACGCGCGATCTATCTTTATTCGTTAGGCGGTGAGGAACAATTTATTACATTCACCTTCCAGCAAACCACCAATGATTTTTGTATTTCTGAAAGGTGTCCTATCACTGACTTCCTGTGCCCGAATGTTGATCTGCTCCCATTTTAGGCCTTGTAAGAATGGAATAGAAGAACCGTAATATACATTTTTAATTCCTGCCCATTCAATAGCACTTTGACACATGGGGCATGGCTCTGCTGTTGAATATAAATCTAACTCAGACCAAAGTATTTTTATTTTATGCTTTGCACAATTATTTATTGCAACTATTTCCCCGTGTAAAATTGGGTTGTGGGTGGACTGATTGTAGCCTTTTGAAACTATTTCACCAGTTAATCGATTTACAATAACGGCGCCAAAAGGATATTTTGGAACATTTTTTCCCTCTTTGATCGCGAGTCTCATATAATATTCATGAATATTGCGGGAAGTGTTTTTTTCTTTGTTTGTTTCCTTTTTTACTGTTTTTGCTTCTAAATTAGGTGAAAGTAAATTGGCTGTAAGTATGGCTAGCCAATTGGTCAAAAGTGTTCGTTTCGATAGCTTTCTATAAAAGATGTTCTGGTGGTTTCTTTGTGTGTCAAATAACTGTTTGTCCATTGTGTTAATCCGGTGGTAAGATGGTTTAATTGTGAAGTATATTTACTTAAGTTATGCTAAAAAGAGGATGCTGCGCGATCTATTCTTTTTCGTTATAACAATTTTTCATCACCGCTTCGTCCTCCAAAAACTGCTTTAACGATAAATGCTAACACCATGCCTACCATAAGCCCGATGGCATTGGCAGTCAAATCCAGCCATTCACCATAACGATTAACATAAGGTTGCAACAATTCTATCAAGCCACTGTAGCCAAAAAGACCAATAACTATAACTGGCCACAACTTTGGTTTGGCATAGGCTGCTGGAAAAACCAGCGTTGCATATGCAATAAAATGATGAGTTTTATCAGAACCGGGAACTAAAGGAAGACTCTCTAGAGGATACAAAGACATAACTGAAATCAGAATAATGATTACTACAGTAAGTAGTAACCATTGAGTTTCAACGACATGTAGTAATGCTTTCATAAAATTTTCTGTTTGTTGCTGCTGGGTCAGAAGGAAAGAACACAATGCACTCGAGATGCGCTGTGAATACATCCCTGTAAGCTCGTAATCGGCGTCCATGCCTCATACGGTCCCGAGCGTTTAGTATAACACTCTTATAATAGGCAGTGAGAGCAAGGCGCAGGCCGTCCGGCGCCGATAGGCGCGAAGTTGAAGGTCTTATTAAAGGTTTGCTGCAGCACTCCATATTTTTAGATATCGTAGGCTAATAAAGTATACGTGACGCCGACAATAATCAATGATGGTATTGCGATTATGGCTACCACTCCCAAAAATTGTAACCCTGCATAAAGGTCAGACTCGATAGCAACCCAGTCTGAGGAAATCACCAAAACAGCTGCTAGGAAAAACAGCAGCGCTGGGTAATGAGCTTAATCATATTTTCGTTCAACTGAAGCCAAATATATATGGCGTACGTTGTCCAAGCTGAATATAGGCTCCAACCCAGCCATCTTGAAAATGCTCCAAAGGAATTATTACCAGTTAACACTGCGCACACCGGTGCTGTGGAGTGCGAAGCCACGGAGCAGCATCCAGAAAGTATAGCGACCGAGGTGGTGCGCTTGGTTATGACTGCTGCACTCCATGCTAAATACTTTCAGGCTTTTCCAACTCTTGAATAATATAGCCAATTTCTTCTATTTTTTCGTTGAAAACATGCTGTGCGTCAGCTAGCCCTTGGTTATAGTAATGACCTCCTAGCTCTGCAGCGAAGAAATCTATGAGAAATTCAGCGTCAAATGCACCTATATCCTGATCCAGGTTGTCGGCAAAGTAGGTCTTAACTTTACTAACCATCATCTCTTTTTGTGTTTTTGAAAGCTTAATCTCTTTCACATTAAAAACCTAAAATTTCTCAGCGCATATCGAAATTAGATATACGGAACCGTTAAGAAAGTTGACAGTGTCTTTGTGCAAGTAAAGATAGTGGCAGCTTTTAGAATTCCGCATTAGCGGGTTGTTTTTTGTTGATCGTGGAATCGTGTGAAAATTCACTACGAATATATGCTACTTACTGTATACAATAATTCGGAGAACAAAATTACCAGCACTAGTGGTCCATGCGGAAAGTAATGTAACTAATGGAGAATTGTCCGTATAATGTATCTTCTATGCGTACACCTAAACCTTTTCAAGTTTCTGATAATGAAGCGTCCATTCTGAACGA
>NZ_JBGMEK010000186.1:0-2835 GCF_041447265.1 Microbulbifer epialgicus | reverse complement strand
CGTTTTCAAATTTACGAAGGAAGTATGAATGCCGATAGGCTGATTGACTTTCTTAAGCGATTGATCAAAACAGCGGGGCGTAAAGTTTACCTCATTCTGGACAATCTTAGGGTACATCATGCACGATTTGTTAAAGCTTGGCTGGCAGAGCACGAGGATGAGATAGAAATTTATTATTTACCATCATATTCACCTGAACTGAATCCAGATGAGTATTTGAATTGCGACCTTAAAGGGGGCGTTCACAGTGGCATGCCAGCCCGATCCAAGGAGAAGCTAAAAAGGAAAGTGCTTTCTCACATGAGAATGTTACAAAAGAAGCCCGCGCGTGTAGCAGCCTACTTCCGACACGAATCAATTAGGTACGCAGCATAACTGAACTATTTGTCCGCCGGGTTAATAATGATTCGAATTTTCCGGTAACTGAAAAGGACAAATTCGGCCCCTCGGTCAAATCGTGGATGCAATCTATGTTATCTAAAGTAATTGATACGAGTTGGCAGATTGAATTGGGCGTAGCGGGAAGTCTGATTGCCACAACATTAAACAACTACTATGGACTAATCACATAAATCGGGTAGCCGGCAATTCCTAGCTACAGGCCCCCACGCCACCCATCGTGCGGGTCCGCAATGGGCAGTTCCCTACCCGTAATGAATCTCTACTCAACGATAGTGTCGAGCAGCTCTTCATCTGAGTTGAGTATCATGGCAGTGCGCTACCTCAACTTTATCCAACGGGAAACATATCGCTAGGCCAGCCCTGCCCTTTAACTCGTCGAGTTTGGGTTCAGTCCTTCACCATGTCCAAGGTATTAATCTTGACATTAGGCTACTATGCCGTCGGCTGACTTCTGTTGAATCACCTTGGTCACTACTGACCGAGGTGCTGCTGTGTTCCACCACTTTTTTCTATCTCCGCGATGGTGGGGCTAGCGGGTTGGGCCTACTTATGAATCAGCGGCAACGTTGACAGCTTCATAGTAGTAATCTAAACCGGCCTCCCCAGTTAAGAACGTGAACTCTCACTACACAACTGCATCATTGACTCTACCCTTTAGACCACCCCGTTTCGGTGCCTTTGGCCACCTCGCCTCCAAGCTAAGCCTTATAGGATGTTTCTGTTCGTCAGCTCGTAGTTTGCTAGCGGCTTCCTCCCCACAAGACATCACGGTATTGCAGTTGCCATTCGCTAGTAGTTAGCATTTAATAGAATCCATTAAATGGCGATTTTCCTACAGGGTACTTCCGTCCCATTAGTCCGCGCCCATACTGGGCGTACCAAAGCGCACAACCTGACGACTTTGCCGCCGGCTCGTTAGGCAATCACGTCATCAACAATATAACAAGGAAAAAATAGTGATATTGGAAACTACACTAACTAGACATGAAGCTATGTCTAAATTTAGGGAGCAACATCGGATAGCTAAACCGGTTGTTTATCTAAAGCAACTTGATAAACGAATGATTTATCGAATGGGAAAAAATGATACTACAAGAATAACTAGATTAAGGCATCATGAAGATAGCCGCCCAATGAAGAGTGTTAATAAAAGAACGGGGATTGAGACCTCGAAGAGGAATGAAATAATCACCTTCAAAGAAAACGATGAGCTTTATGTATTAGAAAAATCAGGTGGTGTCTCTTTATTTGATGCTATGAGCCCAAAACTTAAAATGGGCAAAAATGACTGTTGGTATTATGTGCCAAAGAATGTCGTTATACCAGAGGGAATTCTTATCGCCAAGGATGTTGAGCCTGACGCACATGGGCATTTTCACTATGCCTTCCAGCCTGCATACAGCATGAAATTATCAGAATTCACTGATAAACTAAGTGAAATCGGAACACAGATGAGAAAGGTATGAGTGAGTTAAGAGAATTATCTTATAAAGAAATATCATATATCCGTTCAGCCTTGGAAGGCTATATTGGTCTTTTGAAACTAGATATTGAATCTGAAGAAATAGATGATGATGAAAGAATGGATCTTCAAGAAGATTTACTGTTTTATGAAAAACTTCTGTATACCTTTCAGAAATCCGAGAAGCAATCTGTGGATTTAAAACAAATTCAATCTATCGCTATCAAAAAAAGGTAGCGCTTCGTATTTAGTTTCCCTGCCTAAATCGGGTAGCCGGTAGTTTCTAGCTACCGGCCCCCACACCACCCATCGTGCGGGTCCGCAATGGGCGGTTCCCTATCCGCAATGAATCTCTACCCAACGATAGTGTCGAGCAGCTCCTCATTTGAGCTGAATGTCATGGCAGTGCGCTACCTCAAATTTATCCAACTGGAAACATATCAGTAGGCTAGCCCTGTCTTTTAACTCGTTGATTTTGGGTTCAAGCCTTCACCCTATCCAAGGTATTAATCTTGGCATTCGGCTAATATACCATCGGCTGACTTCTGTTTAATCACCTGGTCATTACTGAGCGAGGCTCTGCTTTGTTACACCACTTTTGTCTATCCTCGCGATGATGGCTAGCAGGTTTGGCCTACTTATGAGTCCACAGGCCACGCTGACAGCTTCATAGCAGTAAGCTAAACAGACCTCCCCACAAGACATCACGGTATTACAGTTGCCATTCGCTAGTAGTTAGCATTTAATGGAACCCATTAAATGGTGATCCTCCTACTGAGGACTTTCACCCCATTAGTCCACGCCCATGCTGGGGTACCAAAGGCCAGCACAATCGCCAGATGCGAAAAGCTCATTCGGCTGGACTCGCTACACCGCGTTCTGCTCGCCTGTGTGGCCGGCGTTATAAGGTAAGCGGTACATGAACCACATTGTTCAACTTGCTTTGGCAGGCTGCCAAGATACCCCCTCCA
>NZ_JBGMEK010000185.1:0-2864 GCF_041447265.1 Microbulbifer epialgicus | reverse complement strand
GGCTTTAACTACCTGGCCAAGGTAATTACCGGAGTAAAATTCACGGATGGAGAGGAAGCGACAACCACCGATCAGAGCGCTGCTTGATCAGACTGGCTAAACACCAGAATTGACAATAACTCGATTTTCTGGATAAGAAAATTGATGAATTCAACTGGAAAAACTGGGAAGTTAAAGAAAGACACCCTCTTGCCGTTCAGCTTAAAAACAAATCAGGTGAAGTAATAGCCGGCGCGGCTGCAAGGTCCTTCGGTGACTGGCTCTTGCTTGATACCCTTTGGGTATCTGAAGAACTTAGGGGGCAAAATATTGGCCGTCAACTATTGAGCAAAATTGAGAGTTCCGGCAAACAATGCGGTTGTAAAAGATGTTTGCTAGATACCCTAAACTTCCAGGCTATGCCATTCTATAAAAATCAAGGCTATGAAGTTAAATGGGTTCAGGAAGGATACCCTAAAGATGGATGTAAGTACTTTATGGTCAAAGAGCTGTAGCGGGGGCAATTGATCAAGACGGGTTGAAGGCTCGCCGCCTATATCCTGTCTGGTGTTTCCGTAAATTCAGCAACAAAGCTTTTAAATAGTAATAGGAACGCTTATGGCCATTGGGCACTTAAATTGGCACACAGTATTATCACAAGCTCAAAAGCTTTCCATGCTTGGTGGATTACGAGTGCCTGATTCGGCCTCTCAGATCGAAGACCTTCATATCAGTGGGCCCCTTGAAATTCTCCGGATCACTTACGCTATCGCAGAAAGAGATGGGGCGATATTGATGTCCAGTGGAGGTACCACAGGGAAACCCAAGTTAACCTACACACCTTATCACCAAGCCACAGAGAGACTGCTTAAGGAGTGGAAGCCCCTTGGACAAGGCAGCGTGATACTTAATCTTTTCAACCCTGGCCGCTTATGGGGAGCCCACTATTTTATTCAGACTCTTGCGGAGAAGTGCCAGTCTATAAGTGCTCCTACTGGTCCATTTTCACCCGAGGAAGTAACGAACTGGCAGCAAGTACTGCAAGAAGTAGGCACCAATGCGTTAGCTGGTGCTCCCACTGGACTCGCCGACTTCGCCCAAGGCGTACTGGATTCAGGCTTCAATCTGTCGGTAGACACGATTATATGGATGGGGGAACCCTGGACGAAAGCTAAATACAAGACTGTGTGTACGGCATTCCCCAAGGCCGGTTTTTGGTGTGATTATGGATCAGTGGAAACCAATAGCATTGCGGTAAATACGCCAGACTGTGATTTGGAAAAGTATCACTTGCTTGAAGGACAAGTCATCGAGCCCTGTGAGCATGGCGCATTACTCACTCGGTGTGGCGATGCCTGGACAGTACCCTTGGTACGCTATCGACTGGGGGATTTGATCAAGGAGACGACTTGTCGCTGTGGTCGGCCACGAGCATTACTGGTTGAAGGGCGTGCTGATGATGATGTGAGCCTTTGCAGTGCACTGCTCAGTGTTGGAAAAATACTTGATATCGCAACCAGGGAAAAAGGCGTAATGGAAGCTCAACTCGTAATACCCAAAAGCGGCGAGACGCGTAAATCTGCCAGCGCGCTTACTTTAACATTTACCGGCAGTGCTGACCCCGAAATTGTGCGTAATGGGGTATTGGTAGGGATTCATAACTTAGCATCAGTTGTTCAAAAATACCCTAGTGCCTTCACAGTACGACGGGTGACACGATTAAGAAGAATTCAGAGAACAAACAAGGTGCCCTCTATCGTTGATAACAAACTGTGATTAGAGCAGGATATGCTGTGTTTTGATCATCACGGGCCATTTGATGAAGGAATCGGTGTTTACACTAAAGTGGTTCATTAAAAACATTTGCTAAACATTGAAGACCAACAGGAAAAACAGACTGACGATCCCACGGTTATATCTATGGCCAGCCGGAAACGCCTGAACTACTACAGGTGGATTAGTTCAATTAACAACTGTCCGAAGTATTGATATCTATTCTGAAGGCCAGCGCACGTAGATAGCTTTGGCGATCATTTTTGCTGAGTCTTCCCCATATAAACAAGCAACGAGTTTCAACGCAAACTCCATTGCCGTACCAGGGGATTGACTTGTTATCAAATTGCGGTCGACTACTACACGCTCAGCAGCGGTCTCTCTAGCATATCGGCTTAGCTCATCTCGGAAAGTTCTATAACAAGTGGCTTTATAATTCTTCAGCAGGCCATGACGTCCAAGGATTATTACCGGAGCCGTACAAATTGCACCTACCCACCGGCCAGAGTAAAGCTGTTCTTTAACTAATTGTATGAGCGGTTCAGACTCATGCATGCTTTCTGCCCCTTCTTTACCACCAGGCAACGCAATGAGATCCCAGGTTTTGTCGGTACACTCCCCTATACTTACTGGCGCTTCAATTACAAGGTTACGCAAGGTGGTAACTCGCCTACTTGGCATGATCGATGCCAGAGTTAACTCTGCATTGGTTCGACTCAGGATATCGTAGATAGTGATGGCTTCGATATCCTCATTACCATCAGCAATGGGGATCAGTACCTTGGACACAGCTCTTCCTATATGGGTAAGACACTCTCAATTGATAGCATCAATAGCCGTTAATGACCATTATTGAACAGCCAAGATCAATTGTGTGACCATGCAGTTACTAGTGGATCAGAAGGAAAGAATACACTGCACTCGAGACGCGCTGTGAATACATCCAGGTAAGCTCGTAATCGGCATCCATGCCTCATACGATCCCGAGCGCAGTGTACTCTTCCCTTTCCCCTTTTTAGTTTAACGTAGAAACCCACGTCCTACGGACGTGGTCATGAGTGACTGGCTTTGCCTGTTACGAGTGAGGTGGCTCATGTTACACCTAGGTTCGA
>NZ_JBGMEK010000184.1:0-2886 GCF_041447265.1 Microbulbifer epialgicus | reverse complement strand
CTGTTAGCGGATCGGTCGTCTCCTCTCGACCTGAAAACTCGACAACGGTATTCTTGTCCATGGTGGCGTATCTCTTAGTTGGTTTATTGTCTGGCGATAACAAATCAACCAGATGCGCCGCTTTTTTTCAAACCTTCAAACACCAGATTTGGTTATAACTCTTTTAAAACTTCACCCTTTCTAGTCTCAACTACTAGACTGTCAGCACTCATATCAGAGACACTAAATATTAGAGGCTCATCAATTTCTGAATAAATTATAGTTAGCTTATTATTGATAAAAGACCAATCGCCATCATAAGGTAAAACCAAGCCCCCCTCATTTGGGAAGTTAGTGCACTCAAAAGATTTATCTTCTTTGAATTCACATTGATCCCAACCAGAGCCAAAGAAGCTCGATGAGGTATTTTCCCACTTTCCAACAAGACTAACATCCACATTAGCAGCATTATTCGATGCAAATGAGCAACCAATAGCGCCAAGTAAACTACCTAAAGTAAAAGTTAATAAGCTACTTTTTCCCATTTAGATTCCCACGTATTATGAATCTTTTTAAACTCTCTAAATGCACTTCCTCTTAGACCTAGAGCAGCTGAGTGTTGTATAACCCAGCCAGTCGCTTCTGTCTCCAGGGCATACCTTCGAACATTAGCATCGAGCCTCTTATAGTAACCTGTACTCAATTGTTCAACGTGAACCAATTCTTCTGCAAGAATTTGAGTAAATCTAGTACTACCCATTTTTGTTGATAACGATTTCTCCATCAAAATCGTCCAGCGACCATCTTCTTTAGTGACTGTTCCCCATGCTGGCTGCCCTTTTGTAGCGGCCTCTATTTCTCTTGTTGAAGCGAAACGAACATCATAATCAGCTTCTGGTAAACCAAGCATTTTCGCAAGTTCTCTAGCCCTTTGCTCTATAGGCGTTAGCCCCTTTTGTGCATGAGAATACTCCCTTACTTATCTAGATCTAAACAAAGCACTCCAATACCATCTGATATTTCGCTAAAGAAACCAAGACTAACATCTGAAAGGCCGTAGTCATCTACATTATTCAGCTTTACCAAAATACCGTAACCAGATTTCTCTACAAACATAACCGATTTCAAATCGGTTATATGCCCACCTTCAAATGAGCTTGTTTTTGGGCCTATAAGACGCACCTGTGATAACTCACTATTGAAATTAAGCATGTCCCAATTAAAATTTACAGGGTAAAAATATCTACCCGGAACCTTTAATCCACCTCTAACTACATCACTATGAGAAATAACTTTATCTTCTACATTCTCTTGAACCCAAACTTTTAGATATTTAGAGATGGTCTTATCAGAAGCCATGCGCTTAAGTTGATTGCAATATTCTATTTTTGAATTACTGCAAGATGCAGTTAAAATTACTACGCAAAAAAACAAAAGCACTCTAATAAGCATAATCACATCCTAGTAGTTTTTATTGTAAAAGCTATGACCTTTCTTTGACCACAAATGCGCGTCACGACCAAAAGCCTGCCCCAAATTGTGAAGAACAGGTTTGCCTTGGTATATATCGCGGATATTATGATACATCACAGCCGTCTCAAGCCCACCGGCTGTCCAGCCTCTAGCAGCAAAATACCCACCAATTACATAGTAGTTGATATCAGATCCGGAAAAATTACCTGAAACGCCTTCAACAGTGAAATTTTTTGAAACGAAAGGGTCGTCGAAAAAGGTACCATCTGCAAATTCAGCTTCTGCTTTAAAAGCATCTAACGATAAAGCTTGTATTCTTTTTCTATCATAAAAACTAAAATCATCTCTCATTATTGAAGCTAGATCAGCTGAAGGCACGTGATATGTCCCATCTGGGTTATCTTCAAAAAGTGCCTCCATTCGGCCAACAGCCACTTCAGCTGTCACCTTTTGTGCAAACAACTAGCCCCGCAAAAGCGGGGCTAAAATCGTGCATGTCCAACTTATTGCTTAACGATTTTAACCTGCCCCTTAAGATTAATAGCAATTGTCAATACTTGGCGCACCCAATCAGAACCTGAATCCTCTCGAACCCTTACAGGAGCACCATACTCAAAGAAAATCCGTAGTTCTTCATTTTCATTACCTTCATTTGCAATAGATAAATCAGGCTCTCCTAATTCCTCAATTCCAATCAATTGTTCTAATGGGATAAGTATTTTCTTCCCAAGCACCTCAACGACTATAGACTCAACCTCTCGATCACCTTGACTGCGAACTCTCAATGTAACGTCACCAAAGCTTCGAGACAGCACCGTAGTATAGGTTCGCTCATTCCAAGGCACAGAACGAAAATCTGGCGCATCAACTGTAGCAGCTATATTCATACTTGACCCACAAAGAAAATACAAAAACAAATAAAATAAAATTTTCTTCATTTCATTTAATTTCTCAACGATGTTTATTTATCTGCTGGGTAAACCACACTTTGTATTGAACGCCTAAATTGAAATGACGAGAATTTGTACGCTGCCACATATAAGCCCTCCTTTCACTAGCTCTTACACTAGCAGCATCGTAAACATTTATCACGTCTCTCAAATGATCATTTACATGCACGAGTTCATGCCCTATCCCACTGGCTACAAAATTAAGAGGTTGATCTTTTAAGAAGTCAGGATTTACGAGCAGAGTTCGTGCATTAGGATTTTCCATACCGGTACTAGAATCCAAAGTACTATCGATAGATACATCAATTACATGCACCCCAGCTGGCAATACATCCTCAAATAAGGCTATTACACCGTATTTTTCAGCTGCTTCCTGAAATTTTTCTAACCCTCCAGTTTTATAATTGAATTTAACTATCGCCTTTTGTGCAAAAACATCACCCCGAGGCCAGTCGTACCTTAACTTCCCATTTTCCCTAGCGCA
>NZ_JBGMEK010000183.1:0-2985 GCF_041447265.1 Microbulbifer epialgicus | reverse complement strand
CAAGATAGGCTTCAGCCACCGCGACCGCCTAGGCTCCGCCGCCGCCGTGGGAGACGAAGCCGGTAACTTAAAAGAAAGCCACAGCTTCGACCCCTTCGGCAAACCGCGCCAGGGCAATATCCTCGATAAAGATACCGCAATCCTGGAAAGCGCCTACAGCACCCGCGGCTTTACCGATCATGAGCATCTGGATGATGTAGAGTTGATCCATATGAATGGGCGGGCTTATGATTATAATCTTGGGCGGTTTCTCTCTGTAGACCCGATCATACAAAGTCCTGGCAATAGCCAGAGCTTGAACCCCTATAGCTACATAATGAATAATCCGTTGGCGGGGACTGATCCGAGTGGGTATGTCTGTGCCGCGTCTCGTCTCGAAAGTGTTTGTGGGAGTCTCCCTAGCCACTGGGGCGGTAATGGGAGAGGGAAGGCCAAAAAACAGAATAATGGATTTAATCTGACTAAGATTGAAAATGCCATAAATCAGGCAGTCGTTGCACTGCTGCAGAGTGATGGGGTGCAGGCGGCGGATATTGGGAGTCAGGATAGTCGGGGGAATTTACAAGGAGGTGGTTCAGATACAGGGGGTGCAGGTGCCGCAGGTCGAGCGTTATCGGCATCGTTTGGAGCTTTAAGAAGATTTGCATCTGACATTTGGTATATGGTGTCTCATACAGAGGAGATGTATTTAAATATAGGGCTTCAATGGGTGACCGGAACTCTGGCAGACTCATTTGTACAGGGCATTAAATCTGAAGGTACTGCTTCCCTCGATGCTGCGGCCGATAATGATTCGTTTGGTTTTGGATATCATGCTATGGGGGTCGTTGGAGCAGTTATGCTGCGAAGAGGAGCCCCTCGCAGATCACTAAATTTAGGGTCGGGTTCCAACCCTATGAAAGACGCAGTAAATGTTGATATCCGACCCGTTGAGGGTGTTGATGTAGTTGCAGATGCTACAAAGCTCCCATTTGGATCTGGATCATTCACTCAGGTTCACTCAATCAATCCTTATGGCTTTAATCCTGTTTCTACAGAAACAGCGCGAGTGATGCAGCCAGGGAGTCTGTTGTATGTTACAGGCAATGCGACAAGGAATAGTTTTGCAAGGCCCTTAAGTGTTACTGAGGCTAGGGCTGCGGGATTTGAAATAGTTAATACTGGACCAGTTCTCGAATCACATTTTTTTGGAGTGCAGCGTGCTACTTCAGGTAAAGTTTTAGATACATCATTCTCAACTACAACCATTTATAGAAAGGTCGAATGAGGAATTTCTGTATGAATATGGAGGAAATTATGAATTATTTATTTAAAAGGTCTATTGTTGGTCTTCCTCCTGGTGACTTAGCTGAGGTTTTTGATAAGTTAATATGGTGTATGGATGATAATGGTGCAGAAATTGAAACTGTAAGAAAAAAATGGCTTTTATCTAGTGATCGCGAAAAAGTGGAGGTCGCACTAGGGATGTCAGAGACATATCCTTACGATTCTCGGCAAGAGATGATTAATGGTTTTGAGTTGATAAAAAATAGATGGCCTAACTTAGAGCCAAAATGCCGAGAAATACTGGATAGATGGAATAAGCAGTTTCCTGATAGATAACAAGAGCAATCCTATAGATAAGAAAAAATTCAGGGTACCCACAGATTGAAGAGAAGAGCTAACGGTGGTGCAGTTGGTCTCCCTGGCGAATATTTATTTTTGGCTTGGTACTAAGACGTAGCAAAAGAATGAAGAACTATGCTTGGAGTCTGAAATTGTGGTTTTGGGTAAAAGCCGGTAGGAATGATGGTGGCTAGGGGTGAAGCCAGGATTGGCTGAGTGTTGCAGAAAGGTGGCGCCGGCAGTCACCTATGCCATGTTTCCAGCATTTATCAAGCTGGATACCGGTCTGCTGTACTGCCTCTGCCAAGCTCTTAAGACGGCTTTCAAAGTTTCGGATTAGATCTAACCTACAGTCTGATGAAATACCTAACTGATTGAGGATGGATGGAGCAGCTTTGACAATACTATTAACGATTTCCAGTGCTCACTTCCTGTTTCTTTTTGATCCGCACATAAATTTCTTCGCGGTGAACGGCTAGGGATTTGGGTGCATTTATTCCTATCTTTACTTGATTGCCTTTAACCTCCAATACTGTGACTGAAATATTGGTTCCAATTCTTAAGTTTTCGCCCGTCCGGCGCTTTAAAATCAACATACACATTTCCTACTAATGCTCAAACTATGGGGGTTTCCGTGATGGGAGAACGTGAAAGATTACGTTTGCAGGAAATGTGGGGTGGGGCACGAGAGCGGTAGGCGTAGAAGAAGAAAAGGCGGGCACTACGCTTCCAGAGCTTGGGGAATTGCTCCAAGCCGCTGAATCTACACCACTTTATTGAAGACGAGCGGGTTTCTAGCGTACTATGCATGTAGCCACTTTGATAATTTGCCTATCAATTTGGTTAGCTGGCCCCTGGTGTTGGTAGCACCTTGGGTCAGCGCCTTTTACTTATTTTTATGTCATGCTACCGTTCTCCTTTGAGGGGATGGATCTTTTAGAAAATCTTTGGTTCTCTTGATCTTTTCATTCTTCAGCCTATTCAGGCTTACTCTATTGCGACCAAAATATCGATAAATATCTACCAATTTTACGCAGCTTTGACATGAAAACAAACTTAATAAAATCCAATAAGATTATTTTCGTGCCTATATTTTTATGCGTTGCTACTTAGAAAATCCCCAGTTGCCTATTAAGAGTTGCAGTTCAAATTGGTACGTTTCTGTGATTTTTACAGCTAAGTTTTAAATAAAGACTTTTTAAAGCTAACCTTCCTAAGGGCCTCTGTATACAGATCAAAATAATTTTCCAGTAACCTAAATATCCCATCAATTTTGGAAAACCTGCCGAGATTTTTATATCCATTACCTATCACGACCAGCTCGGCCGCGTGATCCGTACTGAAATGCAGGCCTTCGACGGCAGCGACTGGATTGCACGA
>NZ_JBGMEK010000182.1:0-2996 GCF_041447265.1 Microbulbifer epialgicus | reverse complement strand
GCAAAGCCATTTAAATGGACAAAGCCCGCCGGTCAAATCTTGGCTTCCGTAGAGCGTGCAAAACAATCGTTACAGAATTAACCGCATGGACCACTAGCAGCCATAGCGTTATCTTCTGCCACTGTAATGGCCAATAGCGCTACCTGCCCATCCCAACAACTATCAAAACACTTTGTTGTTGACGGCCAACTTTTTCAATGCATAGGGATAATCAAAGAAACAACTTCAGGGCTCATGTCACGCTCAAATGTTGAAACAAATACTGCCAATAAGACTGGAGAAGATTGTTGGGCTGGAAATATCAAGGCATCTACTAATGAAGGCACATTAATTAATATTACTAGAGGTTCAATCTGTAAGAACTACTGCACAATTATGGCCGACTGTAATGAAGAAGGTCATTGGGTAGACATCAGTTTCCATTTTTAAGATTTCTAAAAATCATGTAGTACCTACACGGGCCCTGAGGAATTGGGAACATTTCGATTCATTAAATGTTCCCGCTTTTCAACGCTTGAATTATAAAATATCTAAGCCCTAGAAGCTCATCAATGAAGGTGGGCGGAATAGCCCTAAAATTTGAGTTCCTAGAGCTGTGACTGCCTTACTCTTCCAGAAGTGCCAGAATCTGGGCTGATTCTTCCCGTGAGAAGCTCAACCCATACTTCTCCACTATCGCCATAAAACGCTGCACGTAGATAGGCGCACCGCATTTTTTTACGACCGACCACACAGACACTAATACTCAAACCAAATTGTTTACCGATCATAAATGTGCGAGTAGAGTTGATAGCTCTGCCTCACTTGCTGAATCGTTTAATAGGTTTGAGAATAATGGCAAACTGAATCACCCCGGGTTTTTCAGAGACAATTTTATTTGAGTCATGCCGCTTGGGGAGACTCGGCTTGCTGATAATACAGGGTTTCGTATTCGGCTGGAGGTATATCGCCAATTGACCCTAGAATGCGTTGATGGTTAAACCAGTCAACCCAGGTCAAGGTTGCGGGCTCAACTTCATTCAACCCTTTCCAGGGGCCTGCTCTGTGATTGATTTCCGCCAGTACGTTGTCGTAGGAATCGCCGATGCTGCCGACTGATGCCTGGAAGCCGGCTTCAATAAGCCGCTCGGTATATCGGATCGACAGGTATTGACTACCTCGGTCACTGTGATGGATAACGCCGCGGGGCTTCCCTCGCGCCCATTGTGCTTGCTCCAGAGTATCAAGCACAATGTCGGTTAACACACGCCAGCCAACAATGTACCGTGAGAACACGTCGACAACGAATCCAACATAAACAAAGCCAGACCAAGTTGCGACATAGGTAATATCAGCCACCCAAAATTGATTAGGGCGCTCCGCCGTAAACTCTCTTTTTCTAGATCTAGCGGCTTGTCAGCCAGCTCATCTTGGATAGTCGTTATGCAGCGCTTGCCCCTTCGAACGCCTTCTAATTGTAATATCCTTATCAGCCGTTCAACCGTGCAGCGGGCGACCTTTACGCCCTCACGGTTAAGCTGCTTCCAGACCTTGCAAGCACCATAAATGCGGTGATTGTCTTCGTAAACCCGCTGGATCTCAGGCTTCAGCTCATCGTCACGTTGAGTACGCGCGTAGCGCTGCTCTGGATTGTATTGCAGATGCTTGTAGCGATAGTAAGTCGACGGTGCAATCGGAAGAACCTTACAGATTGACTCGACACAGTGTGCCTCACGCTCCTGGTCAATGAATAGCACCATTACTTCGGTTTGCGGTCGAGCTCCGCCTGGGAGAAAAAAGCAGTAGCTTTACGTAAGATTTCGTTAGCGCGCTTGAGCTCGCGGACTTCGCGCTCCAGCTCTTTAAGTCGGTCTGAGTGACCACTAGTGGTGCCGGGCTTAGTGCCGTTGTCGACTTCCATCTTGTTGATCCATGCTCGTAGAGTCTCAGGTGTACAGCCGAACTTGGAGGCAATGGATGTAATCGCTGCCCAGAGTGATTGATGTTCATGCTCGCCGGTCAACACCATGCGAACTGCGCGTTCCCGTACTTCGGGGGAGTATCCAGGTCGTTTGCTCATAGGCTAATTCTCTCAAGAAACTTAGCCTCCGAGAAACCCGGGGTGATTTATGTGAATTTGTTCCGGTTTAGTCGCATAAAACCACAAAATGAACATTTCATTAATTTTGCGACATACATGGCATTTAGATCCTTTTTTTATCTTATGATGACTCCCGCAGCTTGCATTACACATTCCACATGGGTCATAAATAATGATGAAAAAACTACTATTTGCTTTAACTCTATTAATACCTACTGCGCATGCTGAAGTTGCTTATTTTGAAACTTCAAGCCTCGTTCATCCCGATAAGAGCTTTGTTCTACAACTAACAGATCCGAAAAAAATAGATAAGGCACGTGAACTCCTCGCTAGTGGAGGACATACTTCGCATCACTTTGCTGGCTATGTAGTTCCAGGCAAAACCTTCTACAATCCGGAATGGAGTTTTCATGTAGACACGGACTCAATCGAGTTCGCGGAGTTCTCCATAGAGGTTTGTGATGCTCACCCGCAATTTGTAGAAGATCACTTCGAGGAAGTTGGTGGCGCTTTCTTACCAGAAAATATCTGGTGCCCTTGGACTTCAAGGCTTGTCAGAGAAATTGAAATATCGACTATTCACGCTCCCTAGCAAATAGGCAATTTTGTTGCCTAACTATTTCCCACGGTTTTGGGATTGCCATTCCAGGCGGAACAGCCAAGTACAGGATCAACCGCTTGGAATAGCCATAGCTGCAATTGAACTATGCACGGCCAATCGATTGGCCACCTCGACAATACAATCTGTTACCAGATCGGCCACATGGTCGGCGACGTTTATTGGTTGGCCGCTATCGGGCTGTAGGGTTTTGCTGGTTATTAACCCGGTGGCTCTATAGTTCTGTATAATACCCAAATGGATATTATTGATGCAAGAAAATTACCCGCTTCCGCGCAGGAAGAGAAACGCCGAACT
>NZ_JBGMEK010000181.1:0-3125 GCF_041447265.1 Microbulbifer epialgicus | reverse complement strand
CGTTTTCAAATTTACGAAGGAAGTATGAATGCCGATAGGCTGATTGACTTTCTTAAGCGATTGATCAAAACAGCGGGGCGTAAAGTTTACCTCATTCTGGACAATCTTAGGGTACATCATGCACGATTTGTTAAAGCTTGGCTGGCAGAGCACGAGGATGAGATAGAAATTTATTATTTACCATCATATTCACCTGAACTGAATCCAGATGAGTATTTGAATTGCGACCTTAAAGGGGGCGTTCACAGTGGCATGCCAGCCCGATCCAAGGAGAAGCTAAAAAGGAAAGTGCTTTCTCACATGAGAATGTTACAAAAGAAGCCCGCGCGTGTAGCAGCCTACTTCCGACACGAATCAATTAGGTACGCAGCATAACTGAACTATTTGTCCGCCGGGTTAATAACCAGTTCTGATCATCCGGAATAGGATCAAACCAGGATCTGCCTCAATCTATAGTTTAACACCACTCTTGTAACGACTTATCATCCTCTCCGGTACCTTCTCCTCATTCATCGAGTCTAAGGGGCAACAACCACTAGTTAGCTGGCTCCTGTTATTCTTGGCACTCCCTTTCCACCAATACACCGCCTCTCTTAATTGAGTACTCGGTATAGCTCCCAGTTACAATATCAAGGATGTGCAGCCAAGAATAAAACTCCGCTTTCTCGGATTTAGCGATTTCCGCTGCTAGCTCCATTGCCGCCTCATCAGTTGGAGCGGAGCCTCTAAAACTTTTTGCACCACCATTCATTAAATGAATACGCTCGGCAAAGATTGCAAACCTATTGATCGTTCTTCCCATGTCCTTTCTCCGGTTAAGTTTCCCTGGCCATCCGATAGCCATTCAATAGTGCTTAGAGCAACGCTAGATTAAGCACTCAACTCCTTAAATTCTGATTCCAACCAAGCCATACTGCGCTCAACTTCCCGCATCTGCCTTAGTGTCAGCTCCAATTCTTCACGCAAATTCAGACCCACAGAAACCGAAAAGCTGCGTACGTACTTTGTATAGTTAAGGATGCAGATGGCGTACATTGGTCGGCTGTCATAGTCCGACCGATAGCGGCATATCCGGATCGGCTCTCCGTCGAAAATGATGTTTCTGGTTCCCATGACTACCTCCAAGCACAATACTGTATACCCATACAGTATACGATAAAGAGCTCAGGACCTGTCAAGATAGCCCGCGTGCCCCTCTTCCTAGTGAAGCCCCAGCCTAGCCAGGCATTTTGCTTTTCAAGCCACAAATTGACCAAGTAGAAAAAGCTATGCAATAGATTCCTTAAATTCTTGTCTACTCAATAAATCAGGGAGTGCATTTAAGGTTTAGATTACTGATTCCAGTTATCTTGATCCACCCAACCTCTTCCGAATGTAAATCTAACAGTAGTAATCAAGCCTGGATCAAACCAACAATCTACAAACCGTGCAATAGCAAATGCGTATAGGAAGATAGGCAGCAAAATGATCTTATTGGAATTTATTAAGATTGTTTCCAGTGTCAAAAATGCGTAAGGTAAATAGATATTTATCGGTATTTTGGGCCATAACTGAGCAAGCTTTTATTAGCTAATAACTCGGAATCAAAAGGCTCAAAACTTTCTATATGGCCCAATCTCGCAAAGGAGAACGGTAGCGTGACATAAAAGTAAGTAAAAGGCGCTGACCCAAGGTGCTACCAACACCAGGGGCCAGCTAACCAAATTGATACGCGAACTATCAAAATGGCTGTAATGGATGATACGCTAGAAACCCGCTCGTCTTCAATAAAGTGGAGCACATTCAGTAACTTGAAAGGCTTTTTCAAGTTCTGGGAGCGTTGTATCCGCCTTTTCTACTTTTACGCCTACCGTTCCCGCGCCCCACCTCGTATTGCCTCAAAACGTCACTCTCTAAGCTTTCCCACAGCGGAAGGTTTCCCCATGGTTTAAGTATCAATAGGAAATGGATATGTTAATTTTAACTCGTCGGATTGGCCAAAACCTCAGGATTGGAGCAAACGTCTCAATCGTAGTTTTGGATATTAAAGGTAATCACGTAAGAGTGGGGATAGAGGCTCCCAAATCCCTGCCCGTTCACCGTGAAGAAATCTATATGCGCATCCAGAAAGAACGAGGGGCAAGTAATGGAGATGGTTGAGAGGCAGATTCTCCCTGTATTGGGCTACTCCATGAATCTAAATTCCATAGCGAATAGCTCTACGGTCTTATAGTTCTGTAGAAGATTCCAATGGATATTCCTTACCAGTATACACCCAGGAAGGGAAACACCAGCCCTGAGACTACACTCCACCGAAGCCCGCAAAGCGGGCACCCACAGGGGTAGTTTGCTATGCGAGCGATCATCAGGTTTATATTCAGTGGTCAATTAAATATATCCGGTTCATAACGGTGACGGAACTCTTTTGCTGATTCTGCCACTTTCATTGAGTCAAAGATTGCTACCATTCTGGCAACCAATGGCAAATATACTCCGCTTTTTATCTACAGGCAGAGCCGATTGATTAAACACTTTTTAAAGTATCGACCCCAATGCTGCAAAACGATGAGGCTGTTTAATGGCCAAGATAATTGAACCACTGCGATATTTAAATAACTTTGATTTACTTGAGCCCCAAGCTACAAGAGGATGTTATTGAAATATCACTTGATAATTGGTGTACTATTTGGTGTTTTAATTTCACACCTGCAATATCGAGAGGGATGTATATGCCTATTTTCTGGGTAATTGATACTAAAGTAAAAGTTTTGCCACAAAGCTCGTTACCCCAAGATGGTAGCACTTTCTATTTTGGCCGCTCTATTGTTCCGGACGAATCTAGAGAAAATGCTGTAGCTCGATTGACCGCCGCACTTGAAGAAGACTTCATGTTAGTGGAGGAGGTTTCCAGGGTAGCTACATATGATAGCCAGCAGTGGGATACTGAAGCTGATGAAGATTACGAGACCAAGGAGTCCTATGAGGAAGCCAAGCAGACTGGGGAGATCGTATTCGGCTGTTTTGCATCAGAGCTTTCAATGGAGGATTAATTGTGTCAAAGGGAGCAATGACAATAGCCGAGGGTAAGCGGTACATGAACCACATTATTCAACTTGCTCTGGCAGGCTGCCATGATACCCCCTCCA